>NZ_DATJJF010000117.1:0-4937 GCF_035492435.1 Trinickia sp. | reverse complement strand
GATCAGGCCGCGTTCTCGATCCTGAAAAAAGCGAACACGGTCGCCGTATTCCAGCTGGAAAGCCGCGGGATGCAGGGCATGCTGAAGGATGCGCAGCCCGACCGTTTCGAGGACATCATCGCGCTCGTTGCGCTCTACCGTCCGGGTCCGATGGACCTCATCCCCAGCTTTTGTGCGCGCAAGCACGGGCGGGAGAACGTCGAATATCCGGACCCGCGAGTCGAACCTGTTCTGAAAGAGACCTACGGCATCATGGTCTACCAGGAGCAGGTGATGCAGATGGCGCAGATCATCGGCGGCTACTCGCTGGGCGGCGCTGACCTGTTGCGCCGCGCGATGGGCAAGAAGAAGGCCGAGGAGATGGCCCAGCACCGCGAGCTCTTCCGCGCAGGCGCGGCCAAGAACGGGCTCACGGGTGAAAAGGCCGACGAGACCTTCGACTTGATGGAGAAGTTCGCGGGCTACGGCTTCAACAAGTCGCACGCGGCGGCTTATGCGCTGCTTGCGTATTACACGGCGTGGCTAAAGGCGCATCATCCGGCCGAGTTCATGGCAGCCAACATGAGCTTGGCGATGGACGACACCGACAAGGTCAAGATTCTCTACGAGGATTGCAAGAACAACGGCATGGCCGTGTTGCCGCCCGACATCAACCATTCGGCCTATCGCTTCGAGCCGGTTGCGGAAGCTGACGGCAAGCGCTCGCGCACGATCCGTTACGGCCTCGGCGCCGTGAAGGGAAGCGGACAGAACGCGATCGAAGAGATTTTGCGGGCGCGCGATGAGGGGCAATTCAAGGATCTCTTCGACTTTTGCGCCCGCATCGACCGGCGTGTCGTCAACCGCCGTACCGTCGAGGCGCTGATTCGTGCTGGCGCGTTCGACACGCTGCATCCGAATCGCGCTCAGTTGATCGCCTCGGTGCCGCTCGCCATGGAGGCCGCCGACCAGGCGAGCGCCAACGCCATGCAGGCGGGGCTTTTCGATACGGGCGATGCCATGATCGAAGCCCCTGCGCTCGTCGATGAGCCTGCCTGGGAGGAAAAGCGCAAGCTCCAAGAGGAAAAGAGCGCGCTCGGGTTCTACCTTTCGGGTCATCTGTTCGATGCGTACAAGAGCGAAGTGCGCCGCTTCGTGCGCATGAAGATCGGCGATCTGAAGGAAGGGCGCGACAAGCTCGTGGCCGGCATCATCGTTTCGCTGCGCACGCAGATGACCCAGCGCGGCAAGATGCTGATTGCACTCATCGACGATGCGACGGGCCAGTGCGAAGTCACGGTGTTCAATGAACAATTCGAGGCGAACCGGGCGCTGTTCAAGGAAGACGAGCTGCTTGTCGCGCAGGGCCAGGCGCGCAACGATGCGTTTACGGGCGGTATCCGCTTCACGGTCGACTCGGTGATGGATCTCGAGCGTGCTCGCAGCCGGTACGCGCAAGCCGTCAAAGTCAGCATGAACGGCAATGCCGATGCGCTCGTGCTGCGGCGCGTGCTCGAAGCGCATGGCGCGCCGCCCCAGGCGGCGGAGGAGGCTGAAACGCCTGCCGCCACGATGTCACGTCCCGCGGGCGGCCGAGGTGCCATGTCACGCGGGGCCGGCGGGGACGGCCGTTCTCGCGCGCAGACTGTGGTGCCTAACGGGCTCGCGGTGCAGGTCGCTTATCGAAACGAAAGCGCGCAGGGTGAAATGCGCCTCGGCGATGCGTGGCGCGTGCGGCCCAGCGACGATCTGCTTGCTGCGCTGCGCAGCGAGTTTGCGGGTAGTGCGGTGGAGATCGTCTATTGATGGCGTGCCTCGTTGCCCTGATGCGGGGGCCCACCGCGACATGAAGCTGGGGATTTCGGCAAACGCGCTGAAGCACGGTGGCGGTTTCGAGCGCTATGCGATGGACCTCGCACGCGGTTTGGCGGCTCATGGCCAGGAATCGCCGCTCGCTTTCTTCGCCCGTAAATTCGACCGCTCGTTGCCGGAATTCGGGCTCGTGGAGCCGCATCGCATCAGCGTCTCGTGGCTGCCCGGCAAATGGCGCGATCACTGGTTTTCATGGCGCTTGCGCGCAGCGCGGCGTGGCGCGGATGTGGATGTGCTCATCGGCTGCAATCGCGTCGATTCTTCCGATATCGCCATTTGCGGCGGCACACATCGTGGATTTCTAAGTGCGACCGGGCGTGCACCGAAGCGCTCGGACAAGTGGCAGATCGCGCTCGAAAGCCGGCAGTACGCGCGCGCTGCCGTCGTCGTCGCGCATTCGCCGCAAATGCGCGACGAACTGCGCACGCTCTACGGCGTGGACGACGAAAAGATCCGCTTGCTGTATCCGCCGGTCGATTCGGCACGTTTTTCCCCTGTTGACGCCGCAGAGCGAGCCCGGCTGCGCCAGCGCTTTGGCTTTGCCGACGGCGAGGTTGTGCTGCTTTTTCCGTCGAGCAGCCATGAGCGCAAGGGGTTGCCGTTCATCGAAGCCGTCATGCGCGAGACCCGTCTTCCCGTGGTCGTCGCCGTGGCCGGGCGGCCGCCGCAGCGCACGAGCGAGCGAATTCGCTACGTCGGTTACGTGAAAGAGATCGAGGATTGTTATCGGGCAGCCGACTTCACGATTCTCGCTTCGACGTATGAGCCGTTTGGACTTGTCGGCATCGAGTCCATAATGTGTGGCACGCCTGTGATTCTGGCAGCCAACGTCGGCTGCTGCGACGCCATTGCCGATCAGGCGAAGTTCGTCTTCGCGCCCGGCGAATCGGGTGCGTTGCACGCCGTGCTCGCGCAAGCGGTCGCATCGGTGCAGGGCGGCCCAGAAGTCGACCGAGCCCGCATGGCCCGCGAGGCGGTCGCTTATGACCCGAGGCTCGCTGCCCATGTCGAGGCACTGGTGGCCTTGGCGAGCGCCGTTCATGGTCGCACGCGTGGAGCGGCTGCAAGGCGCGACGCCTGATCGCCGTAACCAACGGCGGGTCGTTTCTCGAGGCCGATTGCCTCATCGCTCAAAAAGCTGTGGTTGTGTTGGCGGGCAAACTGCGCTGCCGTTGCGCTTCGCGCAATATCGCGGCTAGCTTGTTCCCACAACTTGGCAAAGTGGTCTGATTAAATACACGCGAGTCGACAATGAACCGCGTCTTGATCGTCAAAGTGACCTCGCTGGGCGACATTGTGCAGGCACAACCCGTCGTTGCCGACCTGCGGCGGGCATTCCCCGCTGTCGCGGTGGATTGGGCCGCGGATGCCGCGTTCGCCGACGTGCCGCGATGGAATGCGGGCGTCGACCGCGTGTTGTGCGCGCCCCTGCGGCATTTCAAGAAAACACGCCGAGCCCAAGACTTGAAGGCCATTTTCGCTTCGATCGGCGAACTGCGCGGCGTGTATTACGACGCAGTCATCGATCTGCATGGCGTGTACAAGAGCGCCATCATCGCTTTTCTCGCCCGTTCCCGTACGCGGTATGGGTACCGTTTGGCGGACCTCGGGGAGCAAGGGGCCGCATTTGCCTATACGAGGCGCTTCGCGCGCCCAGCGGAACTCAATGTGTTGGAAGGCCTTCGCCAGACGGTGGGCGACGCGTTGGGTTACCGGATCGAATCGCCGCCGGAGTTCGGGTTGCACATTCCGGCAGCGCACGGTCCGCGTCGGGACGCACAGGGCGACGCTTTTGCGTTGTTGTTTCATGCCACTTCCGGCGCCGCCAAAAAGTGGACGATCGATCACTGGCAGTGCGTCGGGCGGTATCTGATTGATCGTGGGATTCGGGTGGCACTGCCATGGGGCTCGCCGGACGAGCACGACGAGTCGATCGCCATTGCCGCCGGTATCCCGAACGCAATGGTTCTGCCGCACATGAGCCTGTTGGAGGTTGCGCAGCAAATCGATTCATCGTCGATCGTGGTGGGCGCGGATACCGGGTTCGTCCATCTGGCTGCCGCGTTGCGAAAGCCGACCGTCATGATTTTCACGGCCACCTCGAAGAAGCATTATGGCGTCAATGTACCGGGCTGTGCGGTGTCCATCGGCGATGAGGGGAGACGTCCCTCAGTGCGTGAGGTCATCGATGCCGTCGACTTTGTTTGGCCTGAGATGTCAAAGCAGGGCGACTTAATGCGACCGCTTCGGTCAGCGCCGTGAGGTGCTCAATGGCTGAATGCGCGAGTCAAGTCCAGGGCGCCGAAGCAATGCGAGGCCGCCGTTCTTACAGGCGGGGTGCGGTATACTTCACGGCGAGTCCACCAACACCGAACGTGCGACTGCCCTGATTCAAATAACCTTCCACGCGTTCGGGGCCGCCTGTCTTCGGTGGGGAGCTAGCGCGCATGCAGTCGGCTGCGGCTCACGCCGGCGGGTTTCACCTCCCTGAACGCAGCGCCCAAAGGCGTGTGAAGCTCACTGCTATGGCTGGCCGAGCACATTGGCTAAAGCCGCCGTATGTGAACTATGCGCTTCTCTTGTGCGACACGCGAGTTAGTCCCAAGCACACAATGAAACGAATACTTGTTGTCCGAATCGACTTTCTCGGCGATATGGTTTGCACTACGCCGCTTTTGCGTCGTCTGAAAGAAAGATGGCCCGGGGCGGAGATTCACGTGTTGGCAAACAAATACAACCGTGCGGTGCTGGAAGGCAACCCGGATGTCAGCGTGGTCCACACCTATGTGTACAGCAAGCAATTCGAACGCAATCCGAGGCCCGGGAAAATCAATGCTATACGCGATCGCCTGTCGCTGATCCTTCGATTGCGGAAGCAGAAATTCGATCTGCTCGTCATTCCGAACGGCGGCATGCACAAAAACAGCATCCAATTCGCGCGGCTCTTGAATGCGAAGACTCGCCGCTGGCATACCGCTGACACCGAATTCGACGACCGCAAGCCCGAGCATGTCGCCAGCCGGCCCATTCGACACGAAGCGCTCTCGGGCTTTCGAATCATGCCCGAATTGGGTCAAGTCGAGCCC
>NZ_DATJJF010000116.1:0-10039 GCF_035492435.1 Trinickia sp. | reverse complement strand
AAACTGCCCACTGCGCTTCGATGAGCCTGAAGGCGGCGGCAATGGCCGGTTCTTTGCTGCGAGCGGCGAGGGCGATGAAAGTGAGTTCGGTCGGCACCGTTACGCCTTCCACAATCGTCAGCGCATGAGAATGGGCCTCGGCGATCGCAATCGCATCGCGCGCGAGGGTCAATCCGACGCCCGATTTCACGAGATCGAGCATTGACGTCTCCTGGTCGACTTCCGCGACCTTGACGGGGCTCACGCCGGCTTGAGCGAAGCGGCGCGACAGCAACCGCTGATGCGCCGAGCCAGGCGGGGTCCAGATCCACGGCAGCGCCGCGAGCGTGCGCCAATCCCGCGCGCGCCTCACGCGCTCTTTCCATCCCGCCGGCGCGAGTACCCGATACTGGAAGCGCGTAAGCGTCGCCACATGATAAAGCCCTTGCGGCATGCCATCGTCGGCCGGTTGTCCGATGTAATAGCCGGCGTCGAGTTCTCCTGTGCGCACTTCATCGGCGACCCATCCCGACATGCCGTGCCGCAAAGCCGGCTCGATTTGCGGATACGTTTCGACGAGTTGTTTCAGGAATCCGCCCAGCCTTAAGAAATCGGGATCGAGGATCGTGCCGATGCGTAGCCGCCCCCTCACTTCTTGACGCAGCGTGGCGGCAGCGCGCTCTACATCCGAGGCGGCCGCGAGAGCACGTTCGGCGTGCGGCAGCAGTGCCTGCCCATCCCGAGTCAGCGTGAGTCCGTGCGCGGTTCGCACGAACAGGGCGACACCGAGCGTTTCCTGCAGATTTTTGATTTGCAGGCTGACGGCCGGCTGCGTCAGATGTAATTGGGTCGCCGCGCGTGTCAGGTTGCCCACGCGCGCCACGGTCACGAAGGCGCGCAGCAGTGTCAGGTCCATGGCGGATTATTAGCCAGCGTTATATTGCAATTGAGGATAACTCATTGGATTTCGCGTGACGTTGGCGGTTACGCTTGCCGGCAAAGGAGCCCGCGCGTGCAGCGCGCGAGGCCGACGATTTTCATCTATCCGAGACGAGGACATTCATGAGCGAAGCAGATCAGGTCACGCGTGTGCGCGAGTTGAGCCACTTTATCGGCGGGCAGCACGCCGGTAGCACGAGCGGGCGGTTCGGCGACGTCTTCAACCCGGCGACGGGCAGCGTGGCCGCGCGCGTGCCGCTTGCGAGCGCGAGCGAAGTTGCCGCGGCGGTGGCAGCGGCGAAAGCCGCCTTCCCGGCTTGGAGCGAGATGGCGCCGATCAAGCGCGCACGCGTCATGTTCAACTTCAAGCAACTGCTCGATAAACATCATGACGAGCTCGCCGAATTGATTACGCGCGAGCACGGCAAGGTCTTCTCCGACGCGAAGGGCGAAGTGATGCGCGGCATCGAGGTCGTCGAGTTCGCATGCGGCATTCCGAATCTGCTCAAGAGCGATTTCACCGATCAGATCGGCGGCGGCATCGACAACTGGAATCTGCGTCAGCCGTTGGGCGTCGTCGCTGGCATCACGCCGTTCAACTTCCCGATGATGGTGCCGTGCTGGATGTTTCCGATTGCGATCGCCTGCGGCAACACGTTCGTGTTGAAGCCCTCCGAGCGCGATCCGTCGGCCTCCGTTCGTATCGCCGAGCTGCTCAAGGAAGCCGGTTTGCCGGACGGCGTCTTCAACGTCGTGCACGGCGACAAGGAGGCCGTCGACGCGCTCATCGAGCATCGCGATGTGGCTGCCTTGTCGTTTGTGGGCTCGACGCCGATCGCGGAATACATCCACGCGCAGAGTGCACAGCGCGGTAAGCGCGTGCAGGCTTTGGGCGGCGCAAAGAATCACCTCATCGTGATGCCGGATGCGGACCTCGATCAAGCGGTGGATGCACTGATCGGTGGCGCCTACGGCTCAGCCGGAGAGCGCTGCATGTCGATTTCGGTGGCGGTGGCCGTCGGCCATATCGCCGATGAGCTCATCGAGCGCCTGGCGCCGCGCGTGAAGGCTTTGAAGATCAAAAACGGGATGGAGCCGGATGCGGAAATGGGGCCGCTCGTCACGGCTGCGCATCGCGCCAAGGTGTCGGGCTACGTCGATGCGGGCGTGGCGGCGGGCGCCAAGCTCGTTGTCGATGGACGCGGCCTTTCGGTGCCTGGCCACGAGGAGGGATTCTTCCTCGGCGGTACGCTCTTCGACCACGTGAAAACCGACATGAGCATTTACCGCGAGGAAATTTTCGGGCCGGTGCTTTCGGTCGTACGTGTGCCCGATTTTGCGAGCGCGGTGGCACTCGTCAACGCGCATGAGTTCGCAAACGGCGTGTCGTGTTTTACGACCGACGGCGGTATCGCCCGCGCGTTTTCTCGGCAGGTGCAAGTCGGCATGGTCGGCATCAATGTGCCGCTTCCGGTACCGATGGCCTGGCATTCGTTCGGCGGCTGGAAGCGTTCCCTCTTCGGCGACCATCATGCCTACGGCGAGGAAGGCGTGCGCTTTTACACGCGCTACAAGAGCGTCATGCAGCGCTGGCCCGACAGCATCGCGAAGGGCGCGGAGTTCACGATGCCGGTGGCGAAGTAGGGTTTGGCCGAGTTCGCGCTGCGTTAAACGTCGAACCGATCGACTATTAGCGATCGGTGGGCGTGCAGCGCGCGTCATCCTTTCACCTCGACGGTGGGCGCCATGAGCAGGAACACGACTTCCGATGGCGAGTTCGACTATGTGATCGTCGGCGCCGGCACGGCCGGTTGCGTGCTGGCGAGCCGGCTCAGTGCCGAACGCGACGTGAGCGTGCTGCTTATCGAAGCAGGCGGCAAGGATGACTATCCCTGGATCCATGTGCCGGTTGGCTACCTCTATTGCATCGGCAATCCGCGCACGGACTGGCTCTATCGCACCGTCGCCGAGCCGGGCCTGAACGGCCGCACGCTTGCTTATCCGCGTGGGCGAGTGCTCGGCGGTAGCTCGTCGATCAACGGCATGATCTACATGCGCGGGCAGCGCGAGGACTATGACGAGTGGGCGCGCTTAACAGGCGAGCCGTCTTGGTCGTGGGATGCTGTGCTGCCCATTTTCAAGCGCAGCGAAGACCACCACGGTGGTGCGAGCGCATGGCATGGCGTCGGAGGGCCATGGCGTGTCGAAAAGCAGCGCTTGAAGTGGAAGGTGCTCGAGGCGTTTCGTGAAGCTGCCGAGGAAACGGGCATCCCCGCCACGGACGACTTCAATCGTGGCGACAATTCGGGCGTTGGTTACTTCGACGTGAATCAGAAAAGCGGGGTGCGCTGGAACGCGTCGAAGGCATTCTTGCGTCCCGCCTTGTCGCGCAGGAACCTGAGCGTCGTTACGCACGCCCACGTGCGACGGCTTACGTTCGAAGGCAGGCGTTGCACGGGCGTCGCGTACGTGCGCGGCGACGTTGACGGACGCGAGTTCGTGGCGCGCGCGCGTTGCGAGGTGATCGTCGCGGCCGGTGCCATCAATTCGCCGCAACTGCTCGAGCTCTCGGGAATCGGCGATGGCGCGCGGCTGCACAAGCTCGGGATTGGGGTCGTGCAGGATCTACATGGCGTCGGCGAAAATCTTCAGGACCACCTGCAACTGCGCACGGCCTACAAAGTACGTGGCGTGCGCACGCTCAATACGCTCGCCGCGCATTGGTGGGGCAAGTGTTGGATCGCGGGCCAGTACGCCCTCACGCGAAGGGGCCCCATGTCGATGTCGCCATCGCAACTCGGCGCATTCGCGAAATCGTCACCCGACGATCGCTCGATCACACGGCCTGACATCGAATACCACGTGCAGCCGCTTTCGCTCGATCGCTTCGGCGAGCCGCTGCACCGCTTCAATGCGTTCACCGCATCGGCTTGCCATTTGCGACCGACATCGCGCGGCAGTGTTCACGTGGGCTCGCCCGATCCGCACGTACCGCCCGTCATTGCACCGAACTATCTGTCCACCGAGCACGACCGGCATGTCGCGGCGAACGCATTACGCTTGACCCGCCGTATCGTGGCTTCGCCGGCGCTCGCACGCTACGCGCCCGAAGAAATCCTGCCGGGCGTCGAATTTCAGACTGAGGCCGAGCTCATCAAAGCGGCGGGCGCAGTTGGCACCACGATCTTTCATCCGGTGGGCACGTGCCGCATGGGCAGGGCAGATGACACGGGTGCGGTCGTCGACGCTCGGTTGCGCGTCATTGGTGTGGCGGGTCTGCGCGTTGTCGACGCATCGGTCATGCCGACGATTACGTCAGGCAATACCAACTCGCCGACCCTCATGATCGCCGAGCGTGCGAGCGACATGATCCTCGCGGATCGGGTTGCATCGACGGCGAAAAGCGGGGTGACGGTTGCCTCGATGGCGGCGTCGGAACGCGCATGAGCCGTCTGACAAAACCCGTGTCTACCACGTGGAACAATTCGAATTCGGGTGCCAAGCGCTATTGACGAGGTAATGGGCGGTGGGAAAACCACGGTAGAAATGACATCCGATTAACGCTGATTACGCAAATCAACGTAAGTGCAAATCCCAATGATTACGCTGCACCATTGGCGAGACAATGCGCGGTGCCGCATGTCGCGGGGCTCAGCCGGCCGCCATGATGCGCAATGCCAAGAGATGGGGCTTTCGAGGGCATCAAAGCTCAGTAACAAATAAACAGCGCCGGCGCGGTGTTCGAAAAAGACACGCTTTGTCACTTCGCATGGAAGGGGACATGATTCTCGGCGACACGATTCTCGAAACGCGCGGCTTGACGAAGGAATTCAAGGGATTCACCGCCGTCAGCGGGGTGAATCTACGTGTACGCCGCGGCTCGATACATGCGCTGATCGGACCGAACGGTGCGGGCAAAACCACCTGTTTCAATCTGCTGACGAAGTTTCTCGATCCCACCGCGGGGCTGATCGTGTTCAACGGTGTCGACATCACGCGCGAGCGCCCGGCGCAAATTGCGCGGCGCGGTGTCATTCGCTCGTTCCAGATTTCAGCGGTTTTTCCGCACCTGAGCGTGTTGCAGAACGTACGCGTCGGTTTGCAGCGCACGCTCGGCACGTCTTATCAGTTTTGGCGCAGCGCTCGCGTGTTGAGGCAGCTCGACGAACACGCGCGAGAGTTGCTCGGCCAAGTTGGCCTGAGCGATTTCGCCGACACGCCGACGGTCGAGCTCTCATATGGTCGCAAGCGTGCACTCGAAATCGCGACGACGCTGGCGATGGAGCCTGAGCTGATGCTGCTCGACGAACCCACTCAAGGGATGGGCCACGAAGACGTCGACCGTGTGACGGCACTCATCAAGAAAGTCTCGACAGGTCGCACGATTCTGATGGTCGAGCACAATATGAACGTCATCGCGGGCATCTCCGATACGATCACCGTCTTGCAGCGCGGCGAAGTCCTTGCCGAGGGCAACTATGCGGAAGTGTCAAAGAATCCGCTCGTGATGCAGGCCTATATGGGCAGTGCGGATACCGCTTTGACGGGGAAGCACTGATGAGCGATACCGAGCGCAGCGCCACGCAGCGGGAAAGGGGTGAGGCGGGCAGTGTTGTGGCGGAGCAGCCACAGGGCGTCCCGGCGCTGACGATCGCAGGGCTCGAGGCCTGGTACGGCGAATCGCACATTCTGCACGGCGTCGACCTCACGGTGGAGCGCGGCGAAGTGGTCACGCTGCTCGGCCGCAACGGGGCGGGGCGTACGACGACTTTGCGCGCCATTATGGGACTGACAGGGCGCCGCACCGGGTCCGTGCGCATCGGCGATCGCGAGACGATCGGCCTGCCAACGCACAGAATCGCGCATTGCGGTGTCGGCTATTGCCCCGAGGAGCGCGGCATTTTCTCGAGTCTGTCCTGCGAGGAGAACCTGAATCTTCCGCCGATGGTGGGTTCGCCCAAGGCTGCGATGTCGCTCGACGAAATCTACGAAATGTTTCCGAATCTCAAGGAGCGCCGCACGAGCCAGGGCACGCGTCTTTCCGGCGGCGAGCAGCAGATGCTGGCTGTTGCGCGCATCTTGCGCACGGGAGCGAACCTGCTTTTGCTCGACGAGATTTCCGAAGGCCTCGCGCCCGTCATCGTTCAGGCGCTCGCGCGCATGATTCTGACGCTGAAGTCACGTGGCTACACCGTCGTGATGGTCGAGCAGAACTTTCGTTTTGCCGCGCCGCTCGCCGATCGTTTCTATGTCATGGAGCACGGGCGAATCGTGGAGCGATTCGTCGCGCGCGAACTCGAAAGCAAGATGCCGGTGTTGCACGAATTGCTCGGCGTCTAACGCGTACGCGAGCCTGTCTTGCGTGGCGGCACGAAGGGCCTGCCGAGCCGTAGCTATGTGCTAGGCGTCTTGCGCCGTTCGTCTCATGCCATATGTCTGATGTCTCACGCCTTAGGTTGCACGACTAGAACCAATAACGCAGAGAAGGAGATGCGAATGAAGACGAAGTTCGTCGCACGCGTGGCACGTACTCTCGCGATGGCGGGGGCAGTGATCACCGCGGCGCTCCCCGCACAGCAGACCTTGGCCGATGAGAACACGGTTACGATCGGATTCATTACCGACATGTCGGGGCTGTATACCGATATCGACGGGCAGGGTGGCAAGACTGCCATTCAGATGGCCGTCGACGATTTCGGCGGCAAGGTGAACGGCAAGCCGATCAGGGTGCTGTCGGCTGATCATCAAAACAAAGCGGACATCGCTGCCACGACGGCGCGCAAATGGTTCGACACTGAAGGTATGGATCTCTTGATCGGCGGGACGAATTCGGCGACCGCACTATCGATGAATGGCGTGGCCAAGGAGAAGAGGAAGGTATTCATTGTTATCGGTGCCGGTGCCGACACGCTGACCAACGAGCAATGCACGCCGTACACGATCCACTACGCGTATGACACGACGGCGCTCGCCAAGGGTACCGGTTCCGCCATCGTGCAGCAGGGCGGCAAGACGTGGTACTTCCTGACGGCGGATTACGCCTTCGGCAAAGCGCTGGACAAGAACACCTCGGAGGTGGTCGAAAAGAGTGGCGGCAAGGTGCTCGGGCGTGCGCTTCACCCGCTCTCCGCGTCGGATTTCTCCTCATTCCTGTTGCAAGCTCAGGCATCGAAGGCGCAGATTCTCGGCTTGGCCAATGCGGGCAACGACACCGTGAATTCGTTGAAGGCTGCGAGGGAGTTCGGCGTCACGAAAACCATGAAGATCGCGGCGCTCTTGATGTTTATCGACGACGTACACAGCGTCGGCCTGCCGACGGCACAAGGTTTGTTGCTCACGGATAGCTGGTATTGGGATCAAAGCGATGCCGCACGCAAGTGGGCACAACGCTACTACGACAAGATGAAGAAGATGCCTTCGAGCTTGCAGGCTGCCGATTACTCCGCCACGTGGAACTACCTTCAGGCCGTGAAAGCGGTGGGTTCGGTCGACGCCGACAAAGTCATGGCACAGCTAAAGAAGACGCCGATCAACGATTTCTACACCGCCAGCGGCCGCATTCGCACGGATGGCACCATGGTTCACGACATGTATCTGTACCAGGTCAAAACGCCATCGGAGTCGAAAAAGCCATGGGACTACTACATCCTGAAGACGACGATCCCTGGCGATCAGGCGTTCACGACCAAGGCCGAGGCACGCTGCCCGCTATGGAAGTGACGCGCGAAGAGCGCGCATTGTCCACACTCTGAGACACGTCTCATGGACATCTTCGGCATACCGTTACAGGCGCTCTTGAGCCAGCTTCTCCTTGGGCTCGTCAACGGATCGTTTTACGCGATCCTGAGTCTTGGGTTAGCTGTGATTTTCGGCATGCTCAACGTCATCAACTTCGCGCACGGGGCGCTTTTCATGCTCGGGGCGATGATCACCTGGTTAGGGCTGACCTATCTGGGCCTGCCTTATTGGGCGATGCTCGTGCTGGCTCCACTTGTTGTCGGCGCGTTCGGGATCGTCATTGAGCGCTCGATGCTGCGCTGGCTCTACCGGCTCGATCATCTCTACGGGCTCTTGTTGACCTTCGGCATCACGCTCGTCATCGAGGGCGTCTTCCGGTCGATCTACGGCGCTTCGGGGCAGCCGTATGACGTGCCGGAGTTGCTCGCCGGGTCGACGAATCTTGGCTTCATGTATCTGCCGAATTACCGTGCGTGGGTCGTCTTTGCTTCACTCGTGGTGTGTCTGGCCACGTGGTATGTCATCGAGAAGACGCGCCTCGGCGCGTATCTGCGCGCGGGCACCGAGAATCCGAAGCTAGTCGAAGCGTTCGGCGTGAACGTGCCCGTGATGGTCACGCTGACTTACGGCTTCGGTGTAGCGCTCGCGGCCTTCGCTGGCGTGCTAGCTGCGCCGGTAATCCAGGTTTCGCCGCTGATGGGGCAGTCGATGATCATCACCGTGTTTGCCGTGGTCGTGATCGGCGGCATGGGCTCGATTTTGGGCTCGATCGTGACGGGCCTCATGCTCGGCGTCATCGAAGGCTTCACACGTGTCTTCTATCCGCAGGCGTCGGCCACCGTCGTCTTCATCGTCATGGCGATCGTGCTGCTTGTGCGACCTGCGGGTCTATTCGGCAAGGAACGGTGATGCAGAGGAAAGCACTCTATAGCCTGCTGCTGTTGGGACTCCTCGCAGCGCCCGGGGCGGGGTTATATCCCGTCTTCGTCATGAAGGCCCTCTGCTTTGCGCTCTTCGCGGCGGCCTTCAATTTGCTCATCGGCTACACCGGGCTTCTATCGTTCGGTCACGCGATGTTCCTGGCGACGGCAGGGTACATCACAGGCTATACGATCCAATCGCTTGGCTTGTCGACTGCGCTCGGCGTGTTGGCTGGGACTGCGAGTGCCACGCTGTTGGGCTTGGTCGTTGGGATCTTTGCAATTAGAAGGCAAGGCATTTACTTCGCGATGGTGACGCTCGCGTTTGCGCAGATGGTGTATTTCATCTATCTCCAGGCGCCGTTCACGCACGGTGAGGACGGTTTGCAAGGCGTGCCGCGCGGCAACCTTTTCGGCTTCATCGACCTATCGTCGGATGTCACGCTCTATTACGTCGTGCTCTTCGTGGTGGCACTCGCGTTCCTCTTCATCGTGCGCATCGTGCATTCACCATTCGGCGAGTTGATGACGGCGATTCGTGAAAACGAGGCGCGCGCGACTTCGCTCGGCTACGATACCGATCGCTTCAAGCTGCTCGCCTTTGTGCTGTCGGCGGGTCTCGCCGGTCTGGCGGGCGCCCTCAAGGTGATCGTGCTCGGCTTTGAGACGCTGAGCGATGCTTACTGGACGATGTCGGGGCTGGTCATTCTCATGACGCTGGTGGGCGGCATGGGAACGCTTTTCGGGCCGCTTCTCGGCGCGGCGCTGATTGTGACGCTCGAAGACCGGCTCGGCGATATGGGTTCGGCGATTGCGTCCGCGACGGGAATTACGTGGTTCAACACGCTTGGTGAATCGACGACGATCGTCATCGGCTTCATTTTCATCATTTGCGTGCTCGCGTTCAGACGTGGCATTGTCGGAGAAGTGGTTGCGCGCGTGCCAAGGCTGCGTATGTGAGATGAAGCATCTTTTGCGCTTGTAGGTGGCCTAGCAACGAGCCTTGCTGAGTGTCAGTTGATGCGAAGTTCAGGAATTTTTTGGGGAGCCGGGTATCAGCGCGAACATGTCATCGATGCGCTAATTCCGTGCGGACTTGCACCACTAGGGTAAGTGCTAGGTTGCCTGAGGCGGTTGCGACGTTTAATCTTGATCCCAGTTCTGAAGCACCCGAATTTGCAGGTGGAGAACGAGGAGACAATCGAGGCACTCAGTGCCCGCTCGAAAGCGCTGTTGGACGGAATCCAACAGCGCTTTTCGTTTTTTTATTCGGCGTTTTCGCGCTTGATCTACGGTCGGGCAAAGAGTCCAATTCATCCATTGGCACGCCGTATCGCTACAGGGGCATCGCACCGATTTTGTGCGCGAATTGCCCGCACCGCCTTCCATTCTTTCCCGCCCGATGTAACGCGTCGCACGCGCTTATTTTTGCCACTGGCGACTGGCGAGATAGGCATGATTGC
>NZ_DATJJF010000115.1:0-23725 GCF_035492435.1 Trinickia sp. | reverse complement strand
GCGAAATTCTTCGCCGCGAAGTCCCAGTTCACGATGTTCCAGTACGATTCGACGAACTTCGGCCGCGCATTGCGGTAGTCGATGTAGTAGGCGTGTTCCCAAACGTCGATCGTGAGGAGCGCCTTGGCGTCCGTCGTGAGCGGCGTGGCGGCGTTGCTCGTCGAGACGATGTCGAGCGAACCGTCAGCCTTCTTCACGAGCCACGTCCAGCCGGAACCGAAGTTGCCGACTGCGGCCTTCGAGAAGTCTTCCTTGAACTTGTCGAACGAGCCCCACTTCTGGTTGATGGCATCGGCAAGCGCGCCCGTGGGAGCACCGCCACCTTGCGGCTTGAGGCAGTTCCAGAAGAACGTGTGGTTCCAGACTTGCGCGGAGTTATTGAAGATGCCGGCCGACGACTTCTTGATGATTTCCTCGAGCGACAGGTTCTCAAACTCCGTGCCCTTGATGAGGTTGTTCAGGTTCGTTACATAAGCCTGATGATGCTTGCCATAGTGGAATTCGAGCGTCTCTTCCGACATGTGCGGCACGAGCGCGTTTTTTGCGTACGGCAGCTGCGGGAGCGTATGTTCCATGATGCAGTTCCTTTGATCGAATGATCGAGTGGGTACTTTTTGTTAGGGGTGACGCTTCGGAGCGTTCGATTGTAGGCGAGTTGGAATAACGCCGCAAACGAACTGCCCTTTGCGCAAAGCAACGACCGCCGAGCGCTGCATCGGTGCGAAAATGCCCCCTGCGACCCTGGTCGATAGCGATTCGTGACGATTCGTGACCAGCCGCGCAGCGAGCAATGTCGCGACGTGGCAACGCGGTTCGCCGCTCCTCAGAGCGACCCAACCAAAGCAAAATCTGAAGCTAGAAACCATCCGTAAGACGCGGCTGCACATCGCCGAGCGTCACGTCGGCGGCACCTTCCGCCACATGCAGGGTGTAACGCCGTTCACGCTTGAGTGCATTCGGCGATCGCACCGCGCGCCCCGTGTGTCCCTCGAGCAACGCAGCGTAACCTCGTTCCAACGTGCGCCTCGGGCTCAGCACTTCGAGGCGTCCTGACAGCGTCGCAACCTTCGCGCCACGGCGTTCCTGCTGTCGCGCAAACGCCGAGTCGAGGCGCCGAGCGAATTCGCTCAATGCCTGTCGATGAGCGGCCAAGTCGGGCCGCCACCGCTCCCAGCGCAAACACACGAGCGCAAAGCGTGCCCGAGCGTCGCGTACCGGACGGCCGCCAGCCGAGGCAAGACGCGCCTGCAATTGCTGCAGGTGCGCGCTCTGGCGCCTCAAACGCTCCGCGGGGCTCACGAGCCGGCGCGCAAGCCAATCGAGCTGCTGCGCGCGGCGCTCCATGAGCCGGCCGAAGCCGCGTGCGAGCGTCGCTCGGCGCTGGTCGAGCTCGCGCAGGAGCAGCACACGCTGGGGACTCACGAGTTCGGCGGCGCCCGTCGGAGTTGGTGCGCGAACGTCGGCGGCGAAATCGGCAATCGTCACATCCGTCTCATGCCCAACCCCGCTCACGATAGGCAACTCGCTCTCTGCAATCGCACGTGCGAGCACCTCCTCGTTGAACGCCCAAAGGTCTTCGATGGATCCACCGCCGCGACAGACGATGAGCACGTCCACCTCGCGCTGCGCGTTCGCCTTGGCGATCATCCCCGCCAGGCGCTCAGCCGCCCCTGCGCCCTGTACGGGGGCGGGATAGACAATGACGGGTATATGCGGCGCACGGCGCGCGAGCGTCGTCAGCACGTCACGCAAGGCCGCGGCCTGCAACGAGGTGACGATGCCAATCGCGCGCGGATGCGTCGGCAGTGCGCGCTTTCTCGCTGCCGCAAAAAGACCCTCGGCCTCGAGCTTTGCCTTGAGGCGCAAAAATGCTTCGTAGAGACGGCCGAGCCCGGTGCGACGCACCGCCTCCACGCTCAGTTGCAGTTCGCCGCGCGGCTCGTACATCGTCACCAGCGCACGCACCTCGATTTTGTCGCCTTCGCGCGGCGTGAACTCCGCGTACTGCGCACGGCCTCGGAACATGACGCAGCGCACCTGCGCCTGCGCATCCTTGATCGAGAAGTACCAGTGACCACTCGCCGCTCGCGTGAAGTTCGATACTTCGCCGGCCACCCAGATGAGCGGAAACGCACGCTCGAGCATGCTGGAAATCGATCGGTTCAACGCCGACACTGAAACGGCGACGTCACCGTCGAAGGGTCCACCCGGGGTCGAACCAGTGGGACCGGACATGGGAGAAGGAGAACGCGAGTGCATGCTGGACCTGATTTTTTTCCGCTGCACACGATAGTCCGCCAGCACGATGCCGTCTAGGGGAACGTGTCGCGCGAAGTCTTCGGGCGCAAGGTTTCCCACACTTTAAGCCGCTGCTGCAATCTTCGGCGCATGGCCTGTCAATCATTGAACTCACGAACTAAGCGGTTGATTTTTAAAGGATTGAGTTTCGTCAGATGTATAGCATCACCGATAAGAAGCTTGATCCACCGGCTTTTGCTGCGCTTCCTGCGCACGTTTTTCACAGAGTTATCCACAGGAACACGAAGCAAGGCGCGAAGCGTGCGACCCGCTTGAAGACGCATAGCAGCTTGCTCTTGGCGGCCGGCGCACGCTAGAGTGCCGGCTCCTCAAACTGCTCTGACCACCTCGACGATGTCCGCGCCAACTCGCCTCGCCGTGCGCTTGAAAGCCCGCATCGAATCGTATCTCGCGCGCGAATGGCAGCGCCGCGGGGCGCTCGCGTGGGCGCTTTGGCCGCTCTCCTTCATCTTCGGAGCACTGGCCGCGCTGCGCCGTGCAAGCTTCTCCCGAGGCTGGCGCGAAAGCGTGCGCGTCGGTGTGCCAGTCGTCGTCGTCGGCAACGTGACCGTCGGCGGGACGGGCAAGACGCCAACCGTCATTGCACTCGTCGACGCCCTGCGTGCCGCGGGTTTCACGCCCGGTGTCGTTTCGCGCGGTTACGGCGCAAAGCTCGCGGGGCCGCGCCCCGTCACCGCAGCCTCCCGCGCCGAGGATGCAGGCGACGAGCCACTGCTCATCGCCCGGCGCACGGGGGCGCCGGTCTGGGTCTGTCCCGATCGCGTGGCCGCCGCGCGTTCGTTGACGGCCGCACATGGCGATGTCGACGTCATCGTCAGCGACGACGGCCTGCAGCACTACCGGCTCGCGCGCGACGTGGAACTCGTCGTCTTCGATCAACGTCTTGCCGGCAACGGTTTCCTGCTGCCTGCCGGGCCCTTGCGCGAGCCGGCGTCGCGCCGGCGCGACGCCACGCTCGTGAACGACCCGTTCAACCGCGAGTTGCCGCCTTGGCCCGACACATTCGCGCTGACCCTGTCACCCGGCAACGCCTGGCACCTCGCAGAGCCAAGCTTGCGCCGCCCGCTGGCCCAGTTTGCAGGCGAGCGGATACTCGCCGCAGCCGGCATCGGCTCGCCCGAGCGTTTTTTTGCAACATTGCGCGCGGCGGGCTTGGCGCCACAGACGTGCGCGCTGCCCGACCACTATGCGTTTCATGACAATCCGTTCGAAGGAACAAACGCAGAAGTGATCCTGATCACTGAGAAGGATGCAGTAAAATTGCGACATTGGCGCGACGCACGGATTTGGGTGGTTCCTGTCGAAGCCGCATTGCCCGGCCGCCTCATCGCTCTCGTTGTGGAGAAACTGCGTGGACGCTCGCTTGCTTGAAATCCTCGTTTGCCCGATTTGCAAAGGCCCGCTTCGTTACGAACGGGCGAAGCAGGAACTGATCTGCCAAGCTGACAAGCTGGCCTTCCCGATCCGTGACGGCATTCCTGTCATGCTGGTCGACGAGGCCCGGCAGACTGTCGAAGGCACACCTGTCGAACCGGTCGCCCCCACGGGCGGGGCATAACACCGCGCGCCGCGCGTCACACGACCTCGCCCATAAAGCGGCCCCCTCTTACTTTTCGATGACTGCATCTTCTTCGTTGGCCGACGCACCGCCATTCGTTGTTGTCGTGCCCGCCCGCCTCGCTTCCACCCGCCTGCCGGAAAAACCCCTTGTCGACATCGCCGGCAAGCCGATGGTCGTGCGCGTCGCTGAGCGTGCGCGCGCGTCGGGCGCCGCGCAAGTGTTCATCGCGTCCGATGCCGAGCCCGTCCTCGATGTGGCCCGCGCTCACGGTGTCGAGGCGCTGCTCACGCGTGCGGATCATCCGTCCGGCACCGATCGCCTCGCCGAGGTGGCCTCACGCTTGAATTGGAGCGACGACACGATCGTCGTCAATGTCCAAGGCGACGAACCGCTGATCGACCCTGCACTCGTGCGTGCCGTTGCCAGGCATCTGGCCGCGAATCCCGACTGTGCGATCGCGACGGCCGCCCACCCGATTGCCGATGCAGCCGACGTGTTCAACCCTAACGTCGTCAAGGTCGTTCTCGATGCCCGCGGCCGCGCGCTGTACTTCTCACGCGCGCCGATCCCGTGGCTGCGCGACGCCTACCAGCCGCATTGCTCCCCAAAAACGATCGACATTGGAGCCATGCCTGCACCGTCGGCATCTGCGACTTATCGTCACATCGGGCTTTACGCCTACCGGGCGCGATTTCTGCGGTGTTATCCTCAGCTCGCGCAAGCGCCGATCGAGCAGGCAGAGATGCTCGAGCAGCTCAGGGCAATGTGGCACGGTGAGCGCATCGCCGTCCTCATCACGCACGAAGCGCCCGCGCCCGGTGTCGATACGCCGGCCGACCTCCAACGCGTTCGCTCGCTTTTTCGACTGGACCCCCAAGAGGGCATGGCATAATCGAGACTGATTACGCGAGCATTTGCAACATTCGGCTCATCAGTTCCCGTCGCCTGACTTGCTGCCGCCGTCGCCGCACTATCGCTCGAGCGATACATCGGCGGGCGGCTATCGTCATTCGCGCGGCCACGGGCGTCGGCCGACGATGTCCGGATGTCGCGCCGCATTCAATACATGATTCGGAGATACCACCATGCGTCTAATCCTGTTGGGTGCGCCTGGCGCCGGAAAGGGCACCCAAGCGAGCTTCATCAAGGAAAAATTTGGGATTCCGCAGATTTCCACCGGCGACATGCTGCGTGCGGCAGTCCAAGCCGGCGCGCCGCTCGGCATTGAGGCGAAGCGCTACATGGATGCGGGCGAACTCGTGCCCGATGCGCTCATCATCAATCTGGTGAAAGAGCGCCTGCGTGGGCCGGATTGCGCAAACGGGTATCTTTTCGACGGTTTTCCGCGCACGCTGCCCCAAGCGGAAGCGATGAAGGAAGCTGGCGTCGCGATCGACTACGTCCTCGAAGTCGACGTGCCGTTCGAAGAGATCATTGTCCGCATGAGCGGTCGCCGCATTCACCCGGCATCGGGGCGCACGTATCATGTGAAGTTCAACCCGCCGAAGGTCGAAGGCAAGGACGATCTGACGGGCGAGCCGCTGATTCAGCGCGATGACGACAAAGAAGAGACGGTCAAAAAGCGCCTCGAGGTTTACGTGTCGCAGACGAAGCCGCTCATCGACTACTACTCGCAATGGTCTCGGCGCGGCGTGGAAAATGGATTGAACCCGCCGCAATACCGCAGCATTTCGGGTCTGGGCACCGTCGACGAGATTCGTCAGCGAGTGTTCGAGGCGCTGAAGTAACGCGCCACGGGCGCCGACTAGCTCGCAGTCGAGACTCGAAGCCGCCCTGCTTTCCCCGAACGCGAAAACCCGCCCATGTGGCGGGTTTTTTTGTTGGCCTGCCAGCGACTACAATCGACGACTGCCCCGCCCGCCGCACGGTCACGAGCCGCGCTTCGCGCCGGGCCTGTCACGGTCGAAGACGAAAGGAGCTCGAGCATGGACATTCGCGGCAATGCATTCCTGATCACTGGCGCAGCATCGGGCCTTGGCGCCGCTACGGCGCACCTCTTCGCCGAGCACGGCGGCAAGGTCGCCATCGCCGATCTCAACGAAGCAGCAGGCAACGCACTCGCTAACGAACTCGGCGGCGTATTCGTGAAATGCGACGTGAGCCGCGAAGACGATGCCGCGCGGGCCGTGCAAGCGGCAACCGGGCTCGGCATGCTCGTCGGCCTCGTGAACTGCGCCGGTGTCGCGCCGGCGATGAAAACGGTCGGCAAGGACGGGCCGCATTCGCTCGAACTCTTTCAACGCACGATCGAAATCAACTTGATCGGGACATTCAACGTGTTGCGTCTCGCCGCAGCCGCCATGGCGAAAAATGCTCCGAATGAAAGCGGCGAGCGCGGTGTCGTGGTCAACACCGCATCGGTCGCGGCATTCGACGGACAGATCGGTCAGGCAGCCTATGCAGCATCCAAAAGCGGCGTAGCCGGTATGACACTGCCGATCGCACGCGATCTTTCCCGCAACGGCATCCGCGTCATGACGATCGCCCCAGGCATCTTCGAGACGCCGATGCTCCTCGACATGCCCAAGGAAGTGCAGGAATCATTGGGCGCAACGGTGCCGTTCCCGCCGCGGCTCGGCAAGCCCAGTGAATATGCGATGCTCGTCAAGCAGATCTTCGACAATCCAATGCTCAACGGCGAGGTGATCCGGCTTGATGGTGCGATCCGCATGCAGCCCAAATAGGCGTTGAGCATCTTGGTGCGGCCCTATGCTAGCTGCCCTACCCGACCTGATGGAGCGCTCAACAACGCAGGATCACCCTTGATCGTCGTCGCCGTGATCGGTGCGCTGACGCAACTCATGCAGTTGCGATTCGACCGCCATCGCGTCGTCGGCATCGGGCCGATCGTCGAGATAGCGTTCCAGATCCTCGAGCGCGGGCCGCAGGTAATCGAGCCGCGCATAGGCGAAACCGCGATCGCGAACCTCCTCGATGCTGCCGGGCAGCAGGATCACGAGGCGCTGCTGTACCGCGAGCAGGCGCTGCCATCGCTCCGTTTGCACGTAGATCGCCTTTAGATTACGCAGCATCCGCGCAATGATTTCGCGGCCCGTGGCCGGCTGCAGCAGCATCCGCAATGCGTTGCCGATCGAATCCCCGCTGCTGTGCGAGAGATACGGCTCGAGCATATCGACCATCTGCGCCTCGGAGAGCGACTGCCCCGTCGTCGGATCAAGCATGACGTCGCCTTCGGGCAACGTCACACGCAACAGGAAGTGTCCTGGGAAGCCAACACCCTTGACGGATACGCCGATCTGCTCGCCGAGTTCCATATAGAGGACGGCAAGCGAAATCGGAATGCCCCGGCGACGCTTGAGAACGATGTTGAGATGGCTGTTGTCGGGGTCGTAATAATCGTTCACGTTGCCCGCAAAACCGAGCTCGCGGAAGAAAAAGCGATTGAGCGTGCCGATGCGGTCCGTGAGGGTTGCCTCGCCGGGCAAGCGGCGTTTAAGCCGCAATGCCAACTCGTCGATCTCCGCGAGTGTCGCTTGAAGATCGACATCCGGATACGCATCCTGCGCGAGCGTCAGCGCAGTTTCCGTCACGGGCAGCGTGTCGTCATCGGCCACCAGCGTGGCGAAGTAATCGAGAACCGATGTCATGAGCGTCACTTGGTACGCCTTCTGAAGTATGCGTATTTGAAGCCCATCAGCCACAGCATACTGAAATATAGTGCGGCGAACAGAACGATGCAGGCTGCAAGCAACACAACCCGAGCCAGCGGTCGCGCATGCAGACCGATCCAGTCGAAATTCTCGGCACACCAGTGCATCGCGCCCGCAAGGACGAGCGAGGCACCGAGGAGCTGGACGAGAAACAGCGCCCAGCCGCTCGATGGGATGTAGATACCGCGCCTGCGCAGACCCACGTATAACAAAACGGCATTAACGCAAGCGCCGAGCCCGACGCTGAGCGTCAATCCGGCGTGCGCAAATACAGGGACGAACGCGAGGTTGCCGAGCTGCGTGGCAATGAGGACGCCGACGCCTATTTTCACCGGCGTCTTGATGTCCTGCTTGGCATAAAAGCCCGGCGCAAGAATTTTGATGACGATGAGACCGATGAGACCGACGCCGTAGGCCGCGAGCGCGCGGCCCACCATGACGACCGAATGGCCATCGAAGCGCCCGTAATTGAACAGCGTGGCCGTCAGCGGTTCCGCGAACAAGAACAGCGCGAGCGCGCTCGGAGCCGCGAGCAAAAACGTCACGCGCAGCCCCCAGTCGAGCAGTGCCGAATACTCATGCGAATCATCGTCGACATGAGCCTTCGATAGGCTCGGCAGCAGGATCGTGCCGAGCGCTACGCCGAGCAGCGCGGTGGGGAACTCCATGAGGCGGTCGGCATAGTTGATCCATGACACGGCCCCCGGCCCGAGGCGGGACGCGATATTCGTGTTGATGATGAGAGAAAGCTGAGCAACCGAGACCGCGAACGTGGCCGGCACCATTTTGACCAACA
The DNA here is from genome assembly GCF_035492435.1 of Trinickia sp. Classification (GTDB taxonomy): domain Bacteria; phylum Pseudomonadota; class Gammaproteobacteria; order Burkholderiales; family Burkholderiaceae; genus Trinickia. The sequence continues at coordinate 15,357 of NZ_DATJJF010000115.1, read as the reverse complement.
CGCGCTTGACGCCGCGGTGCGAAAGTGCGGCGAGCAGATTGAGGCCGATGCGTGGCGCCATGTCGATTTTTCGCAGTCCCGGCCACTGCACCGCGAACTGCAATACGCCACCCACAATGACGGCCCAGGCGAGTGCGAAGATGGGCACGTTCAGGTGCGGCGCGACGAAGAGCGCCGCCGCAATGAACGCCACGTTGAGCAGCACCGGCGCGAAGGCCGGCAGCGAAAAGCTGCCGTAGGTGTTCAGGACGCCGGCGGCGAGCGTCGTCAGCGAAACGAAGAGGATGTAGGGGAACATGATCCGCGTCATCGACACGGCAAGCACGAAGGCCTGGCCGTCGCTCTTCAACCCGGAAGCCACGGCAAACACGACGCTTGACGCGGCCGCCACACCGACGAGCGACAGCAGCGCAAGGGCCCAGGCGAGTACGGTCGACATCGCATCGACAAGCGCTTTGGTCGCGTCGTGCCCCTGGCTGTTCTTGAACTCAGCGAGGATCGGCACAAAAGCTTGCGAAAACGCACCTTCGGCCGAGAGCCGCCGAAGCAGGTTCGGAATACGGAAAGCGACGTAAAACGCGTCGGTGTAGAGGCTCGCACCAAAGGCACGGGCGATCAGCGTTTCGCGGACGAGGCCGGTTACGCGCGAAAGCAGCGTGAAGCCGCTTACAGTCAGCAACGCTCGGAATAGGTTCATGGGGCGGCTATTATACGGGGCACCCGTGGCGGCATTCCGCCCGATTCGACCCCCACCATCGACCTATCAAAGCGCTCTGGGTTCCCGTCGAGCGTGACGCACGACGTCTCGGCGGCTGCGGCAGTGCCACGGCCTTCACGCTAAAGCGCGCTTGGCGACAGCGCGGGCATCGGGTTTATCGCTTCGTCGGAGCGCCTTCGCCCGCGCCATGATTTGCCATCCCTCTGATTTTGTTGCTATACTCGCGCGTTTCGAAGCGATGCGTCGTGAACGCGAGCTCGCAACGCCTGCGCTTTGCGCCCCCGGGCAATCGTTCCCGGAGGTTTCGATCGAGACGGCGCTCGAACGGACTTGTATCCGGGCACCGGGAACAGAACAGGACTAGGAACTCTCATGGCAAACTCCAAACAAGCACGCAAGCGCGCCCGCCAAGCCGCGAAGGCAAACTCGCACAACTCGGCGCTTCGCTCGAAGTACCGCACGGCTGTCAAGGCTGTTCGCAAGGCGATCGACGCTGGCGACCACGCTAAAGCTGCCGAGGTCTTCCACCTGTCGGCCAAGACGCTCGATGTCATCGCCGACAAGAAGATCGTCCACAAGAACAAGGCCGCACGTCACAAGAGCCGCCTTGCAGCTGCAATCAAGGGCATGCAGCAGGCTGCCGCCGCGTAATTGCTCAATGATTTGCGGCGCGCGCTTTGCGCGCCGAGCGTTGCAAAGCGCCGGCAAAACTGCACGCACTGCGTGCAGTAGAGGTATCGCCCTGCTGGACAATCCGGGCGCGCGTGGGCTCACAACTGCTTAACGCGCATCAAGATCTGCGTACCGCCATATGACCCATGTCGCCGTATGACCTGTGTCCTGTGGGTGCGCCGATTACCCGCGATGATGGTCCACAACAAAAAAGCCCGCACAAGCGGGCTTTTTTGTTGCGCGATCGGCCAAAGCAATCGACGAACAGCACTCAAATTCGAGCGGTGACCTGCCCCGCCCCCGTCTGCCTCAAGATTTGCTGTGCTGCACCGAGCCGTGATGCGTCGGCAGCTCACAGGCTTGTGTCACGACGAGATCGTTGTCCTTCGCGAAATTCATGACGAAGTCGAACGCCATCGGTTCAGTTTCGCGCAAACGGGAATCGACGATGACGCACTTAAGGTCGCCCAGCACCACTGGGCGCACGTATGAGGAGTACTGCAGATAGGCATTCGGGCCTTTGGTGCCCGGGCCGTAGCAAGCCATAACGCCCGCGAGACGTTCGGCCCAGTCGCTCGGCCGGAACTTCTTTCCGCCTTTGGTTATGCCCTGAATAAAGTACTCTATGAACGGTGCTTCGGCCATGTAAGAAACCCATGCGATGCGCCCGAAGCCAGCCGCCGGGCTCGAGTATTCATCGGGATTATACACCTGGGGGCGTCGCTTTTTCCGCACTGCACATAAGAAGCCCGTTACGGTCCGCCTGCTCGAATACTGAGATTTATCGGCTCGTCAAACGAAACAAAATCCTTTATGCTGGATCGGGTCATCACATCCGACGGCGGCGCAGTCCGGCTTTACAGCCGGGTCAGTCCGCCGTATTTGTTTCATGTCCGACAACAAGATCCGCCACTACCTGCAGTTCAACGACTTCTCGCTGCAAGAGTACGAGTATGTGCTTGAGCGCACGCGCATTCTGAAGCGCAAGTTCAAGAACTATGAGACTTATCATCCGCTGCACGACCGCACGCTCGCGATGATCTTCGAGAAGCACTCGACGCGCACGCGGCTGTCCTTTGAAGCGGGTATCTTCCAGCTGGGCGGTCACGCCGTGTTCATGAGCACGCGAGATACGCAACTCGGCCGCGGCGAGCCGATCGAAGACGCAGCGCAGGTCATCTCGCGGATGGTCGACATCATCATGATCCGCACGTTCGGGCAGGACATCCTTCGCCGCTTTGCCGAAAACTCACGCGTGCCCGTCATCAACGGGCTCACGAACGAGTACCACCCCTGCCAGGTGCTGGCCGACATCTTCACGTTCTACGAGCACCGCGGCCCCATCGCTGGCAAGACCGTTGCGTGGGTTGGTGACGCCAACAACATGCTCTACACCTGGATCGAAGCCGCGCAGATTCTCGGCTTCAAGCTGCAGGTGTCGACGCCCGCTGGCTACAAGCTCGACCCAGCACTCGTCGCCCCCGAGAGTGCGCCGTTTTTTGTGGAGTTCGACGATCCGCATGAAGCATGCCGCGGCGCCGATCTCGTCACGACGGACGTTTGGACGAGCATGGGCTTCGAGGCAGAAAACGAGGCCCGCAAGGCCGCGTTTGCCGACTGGTGCGTCGACGAGCAGATGATGCGCGAGGCCAATGCTGACGCCCTTTTCATGCACTGCCTCCCCGCCCACCGCGGCGAGGAAGTGAGTGCCGAGGTGATCGACGGCCCGCAAAGCGTAGTCTGGGACGAAGCCGAAAACCGTCTGCATGTGCAAAAGGCGTTGATGGAGTTTCTGCTGCTTGGCAAGCTGAATCACTAAGACTCACCGAAGGCTGAAACAGCCTTGCTGACGCGAGCGCACTCAAGCGCTCGCCCGCCGTCGCAACAAACTGCAAACCCGCGAACGGTGAAAGAAGCTAGACCACCAGCGGTTCAGGTTCAAGATCGACGCCGAAGTGTTGCTTCACGTCGTCTTGGATCGCGTGGGCGAGCGCGAGCACGTCCGAGCCTGTCGCCTGACCGGGGTTGACGAGCACTAGCGCCTGCCGGTCGTGAACGGCGGCGTGGCCGAGCGAGCGCCCCTTCCAGCCACATCGGTCAATCAGCCAACCGGCGGCAAGCTTCACTCGGCCATCCGGCTGCGCGTAAGCCACCATGTTCGGCTCCTCCGCGCGCAAGGCCTCGTACGCGGCCACATCGACGACAGGATTCTTAAAGAAGCTTCCCGCGTTGCCGAGCGCAAGCGGGTCGGGCAGCTTCGATCGGCGAACGGCGACGACGGCATCGAAGATGGCTTGGGGCGTCGCCGATGTGCCGCGCGCTTCGAGTTCGCGCGCGAGATCGGCGTAGTCGGCGCGCGGCGTCCAAGCTCTGGGCAGACGAAAAGTCACCGACGTAATCGCGAACCGATCGCGTCCTTCCCGTTTAAAGAAGCTGTCGCGATAGCCGAAGCGGCACGCTGCTGCATCGAATTCGACCACCTCCCCTGTCGCCAGCTCAATGGCGGAGAGCGACGCGCAATACTCGCCCATCTCGAGCCCGTACGCACCAATGTTCTGAATCGGTGCGGCCCCAACCGTCCCCGGAATCAACGCGAGGTTCTCCAGGCCAGGGAGCCCCATCGCCAGCGTCCATTCGACAAACCCATGCCAGCTCTCACCCGCCGCAGCCTCGACATACCATGCGTCGTCGTCGGTACGCACGATCCGCTTGCCGCTCAGTGCAACGAGCATCACAAGGCCATCGAAATCGCCCGTGAACACGATGTTGCTGCCGCCCCCGAGTACCAATCGGGGCAAACCGCGCGCACGCGCTTCACGCGCGGCCAACGCAAATTGCTCCGCGGTTTCGATCCGACATGCGAGGCGCGCGCGTACGTCGAAGCCAAATGAGTTGTGCTCGCGCAGCGAGTAGTCGGACTTGAAGGCAATCGAATCGTGCGAAGACATCGGCAAAGTGCTTCCCTGCGACACCGCAGCGGACGGCGCGGCTTGGGCAATGAGGATGGGATGGGTAAAATGGCGATCAGTCCGTGATTATAGCGAGCGCGGCACACCGCGAAGGCGCGAGTGAAGCGCGAGCAGCCTCAAAAATTGGGAGAAACAAGATGCCGACGTTCGATGTCGTTTGCGAAGCCAACATGGTCGAAGTGAAGAACGCGATCGAACAAGCCAACAAGGAAATTTCGACGCGCTTCGACTTCAAGGGATCCGATGCCCGAGTGGAGCAAAAGGAGCGCGAACTCACGATGTATGCCGACGACGACTTCAAGCTCGGGCAAGTGAAGGACGTGCTCGTCAACAAGATGGCGAAGCGCGGGGTCGACGTACGGTTTCTCGATTACGGCAAAATCGAGAAAATTGGCGGCGACAAGGTCAAGCAGGTCGTCACCATCAAGAATGGCGTATCGGGCGATCTAGCCAAGAAGATCGTCAGGCTCATCAAGGACAGCAAGATGAAAGTCCAGGCGAGCATTCAGGGAGATGCAGTCCGCGTTTCCGGAGCCAAGCGCGACGATCTGCAAAGCGTCATCGCGATGCTGCGCAAGGACGTGACCGATACGCCGCTAGAGTTCAACAATTTCCGCGACTGATTGGTTTTGTTCTCATAGCGCAATGGCCGGGCGCTGCGGCTGTCCAAACCGAGTCCGGCCAACGCTCGACTGTGCGATTGCAGCGGCGTAGGTGCGTTTAGCAAACGCCCGCGTTTTTCAGTGCTTCCGTGCGTGGCCAGCGCTTTGGTCGTGCTTCGCGCGGGCCGCCGCGTCGGCCTTCTTCTGTCCGATGCGGCTTTCCTCTCCGGCGATCAGCTTGGCAATGTTCGTTCGATGGCGCCAGACGAGCAGCGCGCTCATTCCGAAAACGGCCCAGGCCATGACGTTGGGACCAAACAGAAAGAGATCGAAAAGCGGCGCAAAAACAGCCGCAGCAAGTGCCGCCAGCGACGAGTAGCGGAAGAAAAACGCAATGATGAGCCAGGTCAGCAGCGTGGCAACACCGAGTACTGGGTTGAGCGCGAGCAGCACACCTGCCGCCGTGGCGACGCCCTTGCCGCCCTTGAACTTGAAGAAGATCGGATACAGGTGGCCAAGAAAGACCGCGAGTGCGGCGACAGCCACCGCACCATCATCAAACCCATAACGCCGCCCGACATGCGCGGCAAGCCATACGGCGAGCCAGCCTTTGAATGCATCGCCGACCAAGGTCAAGATCGCAGCCGCCTTGTTGCCGCTTCTCAGGACGTTTGTCGCGCCCGGGTTTTTTGAGCCGTAAGAGCGCGGATCGGCAAGCCCCATTGCGGCGCTGACGATCACGGCAAACGACACCGATCCGATCAAATAGGCGGCAACGGCGGCGATCAGAATTTCCATAAGAGTGGCTTTAGGCGTGTGACAAAACGGTTGAGCAATGGCGCGCCTCTAGTTTGAAATCTATGCGGCGGTGGCGCGCGGCGCTCATTTTACCGAAGCACGAACGAAGCTCGATCGAGAAGATCGACTCAATCGAGGCTAGCGCAGTTAACAGGTTGCGCCTTCAGCAGCGAGGCAACGATAGAAGGCGCGATGCTGATCAGATAACCGCGCCGTCCCCCATTCAGGTAGATCACGTCGAGCTCGAGAATGCTCGCCTCCACGTACACAGCCATGGCTTTCTTCGTGCCGAAGGGCGACGTGCCGCCGACGAAGTAGCCCGAGTGCCGGTTCGCGATTTCAGGCTTGCATGGCTCAACGCGCTTGACGCCAATCTGCCGCGCAAGGTTTTTTGTCGACACGGTGCGATCGCCATGCATGAGCACAATGAGCGGCTTGGCATGCTCGTCTTCCATGACAAGCGTCTTGACGACAATGTGCTCGTCGACCCCAAGTTGGCGCGCCGATTCGGCCGTGCCGCCATGCTCGATGTAATCGTACGGATGCTCACCGAAGCTCACCCCGTGGCGGCGCAGAAACTGCGTCGCGGGCGTCTCCGAAACGTGTTTGGCTTTGCTCATCGGCCGCATTGTACCGGCAGTGCCGGCGCTGCCGGTATTACGCCTCCGCTACGCAGCGAACCGCTCACCCGCGCGGGTGATGAATCGCGTGCAGCGTCTTCAAGCGTTCGCGTGCGACATGCGTGTAAATTTGCGTAGTCGAAATGTCGGCGTGGCCAAGCAGCATTTGCACGGCGCGCAAATCGGCACCGTGATTCAGCAGATGCGTCGCGAATGCATGGCGCAGCGTATGCGGGGAAAGCGGCGCATGGATTTGCGCCGCGCGCGCGTGGCGCTTGATGATGTTCCAAAATTGTTGTCGCGTCATGCCGTCGCCGCGCCCGGTCACGAACAGCGCATCGGCGACACGTGCGCCAAGCAGCGCGGGCCGTGCCTCGCGCAGATAGCGTGTTATCCAGCCATGCGCCTCTTCCCCGAACGGGACGAGCCGCTCCTTCGAGCCCTTGCCCATGACGCGGACGACCCCTTCGTTAAGCCCCACTTCGACCGTCGTGAGACCCACGAGCTCACTCACACGTAAGCCGCTCGCATACATCAGCTCGAGCATTGTCCGATCGCGCAAACCGAGCGACGTTTCGACGTCGGGCGCAGCAAGCAGCGCCTCGACCTGCTTTTCGGTCAAGGTCGACGGAAAACGCGGGGGTTGCTTCGCCGAGCGAATCCGCAACGTCGGGTCCGATTGCGCACGGCGCTCGCGCATCGCCCATGCGTAGTAGCGGCGGAACACGGACAAGCGCCGGTTCGCCGAGGTCGCCTTGCCGTCGCTGCGCGCGGCAATGTAGTCATTGACCCGCGTCTCGTCCGCTTCGTCGAGACACACCCCGTGCTCGTGAGCGAGCCACTCGGCAAAGAGCCGCAGGTCGCGCCGGTAGGCATCGAGCGTATTGCGCGCAAGCCCATGCTCGAGCCAAAGCGCATCGCAAAAGGCATCGATCGATTGCACACTTGCGGCCGATTGCGCCAGTGTCGGCCCAGCCAATGCCGGCTCGCTGCCGTGGTGCTCGCTTCGTTCGCGCGACTCTTCGACGTTCGACATGTCACTCAAAATGTCACTCATAACGCGAGCGACTGCTGCGCGCTTTCATGCGCAATCAGCCATCGCTTCACACGTACAAAAAAGCCGTCATCGCCATGGTGGGCAAAACCGCCCAGGCCGTTCGCTGCGACTACGCGGTGGCAGGCGATGACAATCGGGAATGGATTGTCGCCGCACGCTTGGCCGACCGCACGCGGCACCCCGCCCACGCGTCTCGCGAGCGCCCCATAACTGATCACCTCTCCGGGAGGAATGTCGCGGATGGCTTGCCAAACGCGTCGCTGAAACGGCGTGCCGACATCCGCCAACGGCAAATCGAATGAGAAGGTCGGCGACGCAAGGTAGCGCGCGATCTGCCGCGCCGCGCGCTCCGACAGCTCGGAATCGGGCGCAACAGCCGCCACCTCGGCGGGCAGATATTCGATAAGGCGCACCACGCCCGCCATATCGTCGACACCAATGCCGACCTTGCCGAACGGTGCCTCAATCACGGCATTGTGCATACTGTGCTCCTCTGCTGTGCGTCTCATTTCAGGCTCCTTTCACGCCTCGCCCCATCATGCCTCAAATGCCTCGATGCGAGTTTTCAGCAGCACACTGATACTCAAATCGCCCGATGTATCGATAGCATGCTCGCTGGCATACGGTGCGTGCGCTGTAGAAGGCGTCTCAATTCGAACGTCCCTCGTCATCGCTCCCGGCTTTGCGTTGTTCGTCGACAGCACACAGTGACGTGGCTTGAAGCGCCCATTGCACGTGCTCGCGAACGAGCGGTGAAGCGTCGTCTGCTCGCCCACGCAGCGCGTCGACGATACGCTCTCTGTCGGGCTTCGCGAGCGCCGCCCCGGCATCGGCGCGCAACGCATTGCCGAGCCCGACGGCCAGGTTACGCAGCCAGCACTCGTAACCGATACGGCGGATCGCACTGCCTTGCATGCGCGCGTCGAACTCTTCGGCGCTCCATGCGAAGAGGTCGACGAGCGTTGAGCGATCGAGCCCATGTCGAGCGTCAAAGTCGCCAACGGGTGCGGCCTGCGCAAACTTGTTCCACGGGCAAACGAGCTGGCAGTCGTCGCATCCGTAAACACGATTGCCGATAAGCGGACGCAGCGCCTCCGGAATGCTGCCCTTCAATTCAATCGTCAGATAAGAAACGCAGCGGCGAGCATCGACGCGAAACGGACCAACGATCGCACCCGTCGGGCAGGCATCGATACAGCGCGTGCAATGCCCGCAGTGCGCGCCCGCTTGGCGCGCCACCGGCCTTACGGCTGCCTTCGCGTTGGCGCCAGCATTCGCGTTGCCCTCTTCGCCGCCCTTTGCCACACTGCCCGTGCCAACGCCGGCGTCCAGCTGCCCATCAAACCGAGCGCGTGAAATAGCGCCCTCCGGATTGCTATCGATAACGTCATCCGCATCGATCGCCGCACCGTCGCCTGCATGCGTCTTCCCGAGCGCATCGGCGCTCACTGGCGCATCAATCGGCAACGCAATATCGACGTAGATCTCGCCGAGAAAAAAGAACGAACCCGCATCGCGTTCGATCAGCAGCGTATGCTTGCCACGCCAGCCAATGTTCCCTTTTTGCGCAAGCTCGACTTCAAGCACCGGCGCGGAATCGGTGAAGACACGATGGCCGTAGGGCCCAATATCCCGCTCGATGCGCTCGGCAAGCTGCTGCAGCCGCTGCCGCATCACCTTGTGATAGTCGCGTCCGCGTGCGTAGACGGAGACAACCGCGGCCATCGGGTCAGCAAGCCGCGAGCGCTCGCGCGCACGCCAGTCGCCGGGCCCGGAATCTGACGGTGTGCTTTCATGAGAGCCGCCGGCGATTGTCGAGGCCGGCAAATAGGCCATGCGTGCGGTGATGACTCGTAGCGTGCCGGCCACGAGCTCGGCAGGACGCGCACGTTTCATCCCATGTTTGGCCATATAATCCATCTCGCCGTGGCAGCCTGCTTCGAGCCAGGCCGCTAACGCCGCTTCGGCGGCAGAGAGATCCGTATCGCTGATGCCGATGGCGCCAAAACCTAGCTCGCGGCCCCACGCCTTGATCCGCGTGGCGAGCGCGGCCAGCGTTCTTGCGTCAAGCCGGTCAGCGGCGTCGGGTACACTCGCGGCAGCTACGGTGCCTGCCGGCAGCGCGTCATCGCCCCGTCCCGCGAGACTATCGTCTTGCGGGTCGAAACTGACGCACGAGGTGGGAACCGCATCGGATGCTGTCATCTCTTGGGCGGCTTATTCCGGACATGTTTCATCACGCTATTTTACGAGAATGCCCGTAGCGCCTGATTCACCGTTCCATCTGCCCGCGAGCGCCCTGCTCGAGCGCCGCTTTGTGCTCGAGAACCTCGCCGCGACGGAATCGTTCGGTGTGCGCTTCGCGCTCGCCCTCGAGCAAGCGCGCTTATTACCAGACTTCAACGGGCTGCATGTGCAGCTGCTCGGCGATCTAGGCGCCGGCAAGACGGCGCTGGTGCGTGCGACGCTTGCCGGCCTCGGCCATCGAGGCCGAGTGCGCAGCCCCACTTACACGCTCGTCGAACCGTACGCGCTCGCACGACCCGATGGCGAGCTCGAGGTCTATCACTTCGATCTTTATCGTTTTGCCGATCCGGCCGAATGGGCCGACAGCGGCTTTCGCGACTATTTCGACTCAGGCGCGGTTTGCCTTGTTGAATGGCCGCAAAAGGCAGGCAACCTGCTCGGCCCGCCCGATCTCGTTTTTGCACTCAATGCAGACGAGGAGCGTCGTCTGCTCGATGCGCGCGCCTACAGCGAATCTGGAAAAGCATGTCTCGAACAATGTTGATCAAACCTTTCCGCTCGATCGAATCCGCCGCAACCGCCACGCATAACTGGCGTCGTCGACAGATATTGCGCGCGGGGGCGTCGGCGCTCATCGTAGGTCTTGCCTCGCCTTTCGCCGCAACGCGTGCCTTTGCCAGTTCGGTGTTGGGCGTGCGCGTTTGGCCCGCGCGCGACTATACGCGCGTCACCATCGAATCCGATCAGCCGCTGCAAACCACTCAGAAATTGCTGCAGGCACCCGACCGGCTCGTTCTCGATCTGAGTGGCCTGGATCTGGATCAGGCGCTGCGCGATCTGGTCTCGAAAATCGCACCGAATGACCCGCAAATCAGCGCGGTGCGGGTGGGACAGTATCAGCCGCACGTCGTGCGTCTTGTCTTCGACCTCAAAGGCTCTATCAAGCCGCAGGTGTTCTCGCTGGAACCGGTGGGCAACTATCGCTACCGGCTCGTGCTCGACCTTTATCCTACCGTGGCGCCCGATCCGCTGATGGATCTCCTCGCGCAAACCGAGCAAAAGGAAAAGGCACTGAACGGCCGCCAATCCGACACCGACACCCTCGCGCAGGCGCCTGCGCCTGAACCGCTCGCGGGGCCGGGTACGCCGCTGTCGCCGAGCGCCGACAATAGCGACACCTTCTTCCAACGCTATGCGCAGAATACGCCGCCGGAACATCCGGCGACATCAGGCGGGTCACCGGCCACTGCAGCGTTGGGGGGAACCGGCGCGCCGGGTGGGGACAAGCGCAAGCCCGGTACCACGCGAAACAAGGACGGCAGCGGCGCGGGCTCGTCGAGCGCCCTCGTGCGCAACGACAACGGCGACGGTCTTGACGGCGATGCAGCCCCATTTTCAACGTCAAAAAGCGGAAAAACGGTTCGCCTGCTGACTGTGGCGGTTGACCCCGGCCACGGCGGAGAGGACCCAGGCGCGATCGGCGGCGCAGGCACCTACGAGAAGCACGTTGCACTCGACATCGCCAAGAAGCTGCGAGCGATGATCGATGCGCAGCCGAACATGCGGGCGATGATGACGCGCGACGACGACTTCTTCGTTCCGCTGAACGTGCGTGTGCAAAAGGCACGGCGCGTTGGCGCGGACCTTTTCGTCTCGATTCATGCCGATGCGTTCACTACCCCGACCGCGCGCGGCTCCTCGGTATTCGCGCTGTCCGATCATGGCGCCTCGAGCGCCGCCGCGCGCTGGATGGCCAACAAGGAAAACGCCTCTGACCTCATCGGCGGCATCAACGTGAAGACGCAGGACGACGTGGTCAACCGCGCTCTGTTCGACATGTCGACGACGGCCCAGATCCGCGACTCGATGCGCTACGGCTCGTTCGTGCTGAACGAGATTGGCGGCATCAACAAGCTGCACAAGGGTTCGGTCGAACAGGCGGGCTTTGCCGTGCTCAAAGCGCCCGATATTCCGTCGATCCTCGTTGAGACGGCTTTCATCAGCAATCCCGAGGAGGAGGTGCGCCTGCAAAATGAAGGTTATCGGACGCAAATGGCGGGCGCAATCCTGAAAGGGATCAAGCACTATTTCGCCGCCAACCCGCCGCTCTCCAAGAACCGCATGGCGTAGTCCATCGGGGGGGCGTTTCGCCGTAAGCGAGCGGGGGCAGCACATGGGTAGAATAAGTTGTCGTCGCTGGGTGACGCGCATCGCGCGAAAAGGAGCGCCTCCATGTCCTCGTCGGTCCAGACCATCATCAAGCCGTCGCTGCGCGACGTAGGCGGCATCGCCGTGCGACGTGTGCTGCCGGCGCTCGCCGCGCGCCTCGTCGGCCCCTTTATTTTCTTCGACCATATGGGCCCCGCGAGCCTCGCGGCCGGCGCGGGACTCGACGTCCGCCCCCATCCGCACATCGGCCTCGCTACGGTCACGTATTTGTTCGAGGGCGCAATAATGCACCGCGACAGCATCGGCTCTGTCCAGAAAATTGAGCCAGGTGACGTGAATTGGATGACGGCCGGCCGCGGCATTGTCCATTCCGAGCGCACGCCCGAAGAGGAGCGCGGGCGCGACGCTCGCGTGCTGCACGGCATCCAGACCTGGATCGCGCTGCCCCTCGAAAATGAGGACGCCGAGCCGAGCTTCGAACACCATTGCGCTACGACGCTGCCGCGCCTCGAACGCGACGGTGTGCAGCTCGACATCGTGGCGGGCACTGCCTTTAACGCCCGCTCCCCTGTCGCCACGTTTTCGCCGACGCTCTATGTCGCGGCCCGCTTTGCCGCGGGCGGCATATTGGCGCTCGAGCCCGAGCACGAGGAGCGAGGCGTTTATGTGGTCGACGGCAGCGTAAATGTCGACGATGTGCCGCTGGCCATCGGCCAGATGGCCGTGCTCGCCGAAGGACGGACAGCGATGCTCTCGAGCCCGACGGGTGCCCGCGTCATGTTGCTCGGCGGAGCAAAGCTTGCCGGCGGGCGCTTCATCGATTGGAACTTTGTTGCAAGCTCCCGCGAACGGATCGAGCAAGCAAAACGCGCGTGGACCGATCAGGCAATGGGCAAGGTTCCCGGTGAGACAGAATGGATTCCCCTGCCCGAACGAGGTTCGCGGCAGCACTAAAGGGTTGCCCCCGGTTGAAATATTTTGGGGCAGCCCCAATGTGAAGACGGTCCCACCTCAAGACCGGAGCAAAATCTGATGAACACCACTTTGGCCACCTTCGAACAGGACGTAATCGAGACGTCCACGCGCGTCCCGGTCCTAGTCGATTTCTGGGCGCCGTGGTGCGGCCCATGCAAAGCACTCGGCCCGCTGCTGGAAAAACTCGAGAACGAATACGCCGGCAAATGGCGGCTCGTCAAGGTCAATGTCGACGAGAACCCGGAGCTCGCCGCGCACTTCCAGGTGCGCAGCATTCCGCATGTGGTTGCCTTCGCCGATGGCCAGCCCGTCGATCAATTCATCGGCATCCTGCCAGAAGGCCAGCTGCGCGCATTTCTCGACCAGCTGGCGCCGGATTCAGCCGAGGCCGAGCGCCACATGGCGTTGGCTGCGATCGAGGAAGGCCAGCGCGACACGGCCTTCAATCATTTGAAGGCGGCGCTTGCGCTCGATCCCGGGTTCGACGACGCGCGACTCGACCTGATCGAGCTGCTGCTCGATGAAGAACGCATTGACGAGGCACGCAACGAGGCCGATTTGCTGTCGCCCAAGGTGACCGAAGGCATGGACGCGCGCTACAGCGAGCTGAAGACACGGCTCGACGCGCTCGATACGGCTGCCGATTTGCCCCCTACCGACGCGCTGGAGGCACGCATCGCGGCCAACCCGGGCGATCTGGAGGCCCGCCTCGATTTCGCGAATCTGCTCATCGCACGGCGCGCTTACGAAGGGGCGCTCGAGCAACTGCTCGAGATCGTGAAGCGCGATCGGACGTTTCGCGACGATATCGGGCGCACAACGATGCTCGCCGTGTTCGATCAAGCCGCCCATCGGCCGGAAATCGTCTCGGCATGGCGCCGCAAGCTGAGCGCCGCGCTGAACTGAGCTGAGCTGAGCTGAACGAAGCTGAGCACTTGAGCGGGCGCGACGCTGTCAGTCACGGCACCGCGTTCGGTCAAGAGGAAGCCCCTTTCGGCTTCGCCGACGACGAGATCTGCCGGCTTCCTCGACGCTGAGGTACTCGCCCCGCTTACCTCGTTTCCATCGCCCGAACCTCGGGTTCGAGTGCCAGACAGGCGTCAGTTCGCGGCGGCCGCCTTCGCCAGTGCGCTCAGCACGTGCGCGGCAGCGGCAAACCCGAAGCTCGCCGTCACGCAGACGCTCGAACCGAACCCCGCGCAGTTGAGGCCGACGGGACCCTGATGACCGGGTGCGGTGGTGAGATGCTGCGCCTCATTGTCAATGTCGCAGACGGCCGCTTCCGGGTAGATGAGCGGCTCGTCCGAGTAGACAGCGCTTACCTTGAATTTGGCTTTGGGGCCGCGCGGAAAGCCGTGGTGCTTGCGTAGTTGCCCGCGCACTTTGGACAACAGCGGATCCTGAATCGTATGCGCAAGATCATCAATGCGAATGCGCGTGGGATCGAGCTGGCCACCGGCCCCGCCCACCGTGATGAGGGGCTGGCCGCGGGCCACGCACCAGGCGATCAATGCCGTTTTGGTACGCACGCTGTCGATGGCATCGATCAGATAGTCGAAGCCGTTGCCGAACAGCGTCTCGAAGTTGCCGGGCTCGGCAAAATCCTCGATGAGGCGAACGTCACAGGCGGGATCGATGAGCGCGATGCGCTCGGCCATTGCCGCCACTTTCGGCTTGCCGTAGTTGCCGTCGAGCGCATGAATCTGGCGATTCGTGTTGCTTTCGGCGACGTTGTCGAGATCGACCAGCGTCAGTTTTCCGATTGCACTGCGGGCCAGCGCCTCCGCAACCCACGAGCCGACGCCGCCGATTCCAATCACCGCCACGTGAGCCCGTTCGAAGGCGCTCAGCGCTGACGCACCATAAAGCCGCGCCACACCGCCAAAGCGGCGCGCCCGATCCGCGCGGTCGATATCACGATCGAGTTGCAGTTGCGATTCGGAAGTCAATTCGGACGTAGTCGCCTCGGTGCCAGGCATGGTACGGGTGTCTCCTGCTGCGGCCAAAATCCCGTATTGTGCCCGATGCGCTCGCCGATTGAGCTATATGTGCCACTCCCACCCAACCCGCATCGTTCGGCAGAACTCTCACATTAATCGCGTCCGCGAGGCATGCCCTGCGATTTGGCAACTTAGCGCGAGCACATATGGGCTAGCTCGACTCTCGCACCTCGCGGCAACTTTTTTCGGCTTTCACTATACTGACCCGGTTAAAAGCGGTCACATAGAACCATGATTTCCCTTGCCGAACTCCGTAAAGACTACGCGCGCGGGTCGCTTGACGAAGACAGTGTAGACCCGGACCCCATCCGCCAATTCGCGGTGTGGTT
Source organism: Trinickia sp. (assembly GCF_035492435.1). GTDB lineage: Bacteria > Pseudomonadota > Gammaproteobacteria > Burkholderiales > Burkholderiaceae > Trinickia. The sequence goes on along the minus strand of NZ_DATJJF010000115.1, from coordinate 201 downwards.
CCAGCAGGCCCTGGACGCGCAGCTACCCGAACCGAATGCGATGACGGTTGCCACGGCCGATGCCGAAGGCCGTCCGTCAGCGCGCATTCTGCTGATCAAAGGCGTCGACGAACGCGGCTTCGTATTCTTCACAAATTACGAAAGCCGCAAGGGCCTCGAGCTCGCGGCGAACTCGCATGCAGCCTTGCTCTTTCATTGGAT
>NZ_DATJJF010000114.1:0-15633 GCF_035492435.1 Trinickia sp. | reverse complement strand
ATTTGTGATTTGATTCCGTTGGAAGCGCTCAATCAGCCTGGCACCGGCCGCCCGCGCGCGATCGTCACATTCGACGACGGGCATGTTGGCAATGCCGCTCTCTTGCCGATCTTTATCAAGCACAACGTGCGACCGACGATCTTTTTGTGCAGTCGGATAGTCGGGCACCGGCGTAGGCATTGGTGGTTGCACCCGGCGGCGGAGGAGGCAGGCGTCGAGCGCCTGAAGCGACTCACCAATGATCACCGACTCGTCGAGCTCGAAACGGCCGGCTTTATGCAGGACAGCGACGATTTGGCGACGGGTCTCACCCTTCAGCAAATCGAGGCAATGCGCCCCTTCGTGGACTTTCAGGCGCACTCGAGGTTCCATCCCATATTAACGCGTTGCAATAACGGGGAATGCGCCAACGAGATTTCCGACTCCAGACGTGAAGTCGCCGCATTGATAGGCGGCGATTGCTCGCATTTCGCGTATCCGAACGGCAATTACGGCACCCGAGAAATCGAATTCGTAAAAGCGGCAGGATTCAAAACGGCACGTACCTGCGATGTTGGCTGGAACGATAGTCAGACGGATCCGTTCCGTCTGCGGACCATCATCATCACGGACAGCGCGTCGCCCACTTGGTTTGCCGCTCAATTGACGGGAATCCCACTTTTCATGCGTTACCTGTTGCGCGGAGGGGGATTGGCTGGGCGTTTTCCTCAGTTTTGATCACGTTCGTTGCTGGGAGCGAATGAAAATCGCTCCCAGTGCGAATGTTTTCTCAGGCGGCTTGCGCCATTGCGCAGCAGACACGCCAATTGCGGCTTGCGGCTTACCGTTTCAAGCGCTGAACCACTGCTTGCGATGCCTCTTTGGCCAGACGCAACATGCTTCGGACCGCCGCGTAGTCGGTTTTCACGCGCGTGACCTCGAGCCGAGTAGCAAGCGTTCCGCCGAAGCCGCTCAAGAACTGGAAAATGCCGGCATTGGAAATGCCATCGAAATCGAAGGTGAGATTGCGCTCGCGGGCGTCGCAAATCGCGGCCCACAGTAGCAGACTGATCGCTCCGCCATGTGCCTCGTTTGTTCTTGACGACAACAGGTAGTACATCGCGCTCGCGTCCCATATCAACACGATGCCAGCGCAAAGATCGTCATTCGGGCCAAAGGCGCCGAGAACCATGCCCGAGTTCCTCACGATACAGGCACGCACGAGCTGTCGCATGACACTCGAGCCATACATGTTGCCACGATTGCGGCGATCCAAATTCGCATCGTAGAAATCCCCAAAGACATCCGCGTCCAGAACTTGCCGCACAACTAGTTGCTCGCTTGCTCTGCGGATCAGGTTACGGGTATTTTGACGAAGACCAGCCCATACATCGGACTCCAACTTGCCTGGCTCGATTGTCAACGTGAAAGAGACCGACACCTCGAACCCATGCAACGAAACAGCGAGCACGTCGGAAATACGTGGGTCGAATCGCTGGTGAAAATACGCACACTCGGGCAGCTGCGCTATGAGGCCCTTCATGATGCCGTAACGATGACGCCAGTCGCTGCAGGCGCCCTCTTCCGAGTCAGCGATAACCGGCCCCAATGTGCGAGTCAAAGGGGGCATCTTCGATATTTCCCAGATTCCGTTTCGTGTCACTGAATACGGCATCTCGGCCACCACTTGTCCTTGCTTGTCGCGTACGGATGCAAGCTTCCAGTTTCCGCCCGTGGCAATGTCTAGCCACCACGGCTCGTGAAAAATCGTACGTGCGCTCAAGCCATATGCCCCGCGGACGGCGGTGGCCTGTGCACCCGCCGCCATGACGTCGCTTGGTGCGGGCTTGGCAGCAGTTTGTGTCACCAGCAAATGAAGAGCGCCATTTCCGCTGCTAGCAATATCAGAGTGCCCGTCCATGAAGTCCTATCCCTCTTCTATGACGTCAGTTTTTGGAATGTTGCGCTCTCATGCTCAAGCGGCATCGACGCCCAACTCGAGCGGTCGCTTCAACGTCGAATAGACATATCGATATGCAGCCCAACAACGTTCAATCGAAAAGTTGGAAGCCATTCGCGCGCGTGCCTGCGCGCCTAGCTGTTCACGCTCTTCATGAGTGAGCGAAAGCAGGCTTTCGATGCCGGCCGCAAGCGCCATTGGATTCCCGTGCGGAACCACACGGCCCGTGTTGCCGATCAACATCGCGGTATCGCCAACGTCAGTCGCAACACAAGGGACACCGCAGGCCATCGCCTCTCCGACGACGGTCGGAAATCCCTCGCTTCGAGATGACAGGCAAAAAATATCGAACGCGCAAACCGCCAAATGCACATCGCTGCGTGCGCCCATAAGGTGACACACGCCCTGGATGCCCGCGCGATCAATCATCGCCGCGAGTTCCCGATTACCGTCATCGAGCCCTCGGCCAATCATGACGAAGTGGCAGCCGGGCAGGATCGCGGATACCTTCGCCACCGCGCTTACGAAATTGCCGTAATCCTTGGCGGGATCGTAGCGGCCGACGATGCCTACGACCCTCGTCGCCGGATCGAGCTTGAGCGCGGGGCGCAACGGGTCGCTCTCGCGCGAACGTGGTCTGAAGAGCTCGAGATCGAAACCGTTGTAGATCACGTGCATTCGCTTATCGTCATAGCCGCCGTTAGCGTGCGATACACGCGCCGTTTCCGCGCAGCACACGATGACGTCAGGCAATCGCGACGACAGCCGCGCACAGCACTTTGCGACGAGTGCGAGCTTGCCCCCCGAGCGTAACGACGGGAACTCCGTCTGATGCACTCCCCAGGCAAGGGTGAACCGGTTCCGCCGGTCAGCATTGCGTCCTGCGATGAGCTGTGCGATTCGCGCGGCTACTCCGCCGAACAGATCGGCGTGATACATCCAGGTCTGCACGACATCAGGCCGAAGCTCGACCAACCAACGCACGAGACGAACGAGAGCGAACGGATTCGGCACACTGCGCGACATCCCGAGCAGGCGCACTTCGACGCCGAGTGCCCGAATGCGGTCGCCCATCACGTCGAGCGACGACATCGAGATCACCGTATGCTCGACGCCGTCGCGCTGCGACGCCTGGATCAAGCGATAAAGCATCATTTCGGCCCCGCCCACGCTGAGACCGGAAATGACATGGACGATTTTCATGGGTCATTTTCCCTGCGCTGCGTTATCGCCAACTGTCAAACCGTCACCGGCGATGGGGCACCGAGCTCGTGATAGATCGCAAGCATCTTCCCGAGAACGATGCTCTCGTCGAATTCGCTTAACGCCTTCTTTCTCGCTGCAAGGCCCAGCTTGACGCCTAGCGCGCGATCGTCGTCTAGCATTCGAATCGCGTTGGCGAGCGCTTTGGCGTCACGGGCCGGAATGAGGATGCCATCGTCGCCGTTACGGCTCACCACCTCGCGGCAACCGGGCGCATCGGTGGTGATGAGAGGCAACGCACACGCGGCGCCTTCGATCAATGTCGTCGGCAATCCTTCGCGGTAATAGCTCGGCAGCACTACGGCATCCACACCGGAGAGCAGCTTGGGCATGTCGCTGACGTGACCAAGCCAGACGAGCAAGCCCTCGCGAACCCATTCCTCGATTTGACTACGGCTGATCGCGGCCGGATTACCCTCGTCAGGTGATCCAGCCAGCAGGAAGGTCACCGAGCGCCCCTCGCCTTTGAGCATCCGCGACGCCTCGACGTATTCGCCGATACCCTTCTCCCGTATCAATCTCGCCGCCAAGAGGATGCGCAACGGCGAGCTCGTCTGCTGTGCAGACCGCTCGTGCGGCCGATAGCGCGTGAGGTTGACGCCCGCGCCCTTGATGAGCCGAAGCGAACAGTCTGCCGCAATGCGCGACTGCTTGAAGAGCGCGACGTCGTCCGAGTTTTGCAGAACAACGACGGAACGCTCGCCGCTGAACGCAGAGCGCATCACATACCGCACCACAGGGCGCAGCATTCGTGCGCGCAGCTGATCGCTGGTGAACACGTAACCCATGCCGTCAATCGCATTGACGCGGATCGGAACATTGGCAAGACGCGCCGCAATCGAACCGTATACGGCGCCCTTTATCGTAAAGCCGTGCACGAGGAGCGGACGCTCGCGCATGAAGAAGCGTGCGAGCCACATGACGAGCCCGAACTCTCGCCACGGATTGAGGCTGCGCCGTTCCATCGGCATGACCTCCCAGCAAAAGCCGAGCTCTCGTAACCTCGGGCCGTAGCTGCCGTCGGGCGACAGCAGGATCACCTCGAAACCGCGCTCACGCAGCATTTTCGCGAGTGGCAGGCGGAAGTTGAATAGATACCAGTCGGTGTTGGCGAGAAGAACGACTTTCTGCTTCTGCATTATCGTGCCCCTGTGGAGTCGTCAACGATGCGCAGCTGGGCAAACAGCTGATCCCAGACCGCGAGGATCGTAACGACGGAATAACGTTCCCGGATCGAGCGCGCACCCTTGCTACCGAGTTCTTCACGCAGCGCACGATCGGACAGCAGACGTCGCAGCGCGGCAGCGAGCTCACCCGCATCGCCGGGCGGAATCAACAGGCCGTCCCGACCGTCGCGCATCAACTCGCGCGGCCCGCTGCGGCAGTCAAATGCGACGGCCGGCACGCCGAGTGCCATACTCTCCATCAATGCCATTGGCATCCCTTCGAAGCGCGATGACAGCACGAACGCGTCGGCCGCGACCATCTCGTCCCACGGAGCCTGCGTCTTTCCCGGCAGGTACACCCGACTGGCCAGGTGGAGCTCGGCGATTCTTTCGGTCAGCATCGATCGCTCGGCGCCTTCGCCCCAGATCCAAAGATCCCAGTCATCGAATTCGTCCGCGACCTTTGCGAAGGCGTCGATCAGCAGTCCGTACTGTTTTTGAGGATGCAGGCGGCCCACGGAGATGAGGCGCTTTCTACCGCTCCCGCGCCGCGGCTTCGCGACGCCGAGTAGCTCCTCGGGGAGCGGATTGGGCACAACAGCGACGTAGGGAATGACACCCTCGCGCCCCTTGCAGAACGCCGTTGCAATCGATTCGGAAAGAAACGTCAGCGCGGACGCCTGCGGATAGACGAGCCGGCACAGCAGCCTCCACAGCAATGACCGGCCATCGGCGGCGGGGTCGTTGTGTTCGCATACGACAACCGGAATGTTCAAGCCACGCGAGGCCAGGATCGCGGCGATGTTGACGTTGGTCAGAAACGATACGATCACATCAGGTTGCGCTTCGACGAAAATCCTACGCAGCTCGGCAAGTTTCGCGGCAAAGCCCAAAGGTATGTGGGCGTCGCGTCTCATCCGATCGGCCAGGAAAATCAAGTTCACCTTCTCCGATATCGGATAGAAGCAGCTGCCACGCTTGCTGTACGTCACCACCAACGTGACCGAGTCGCTGCGCGCGGCCCACGCGCTGGACAGAACTGCGGCGACACGCTCAGCACCACCGGTCTCCATCGAGCTGACGACGAGAACAATCTTCATGTGCCGCAATCTCCCAGAGCAGCGATCGACTCAGACCACTTCGCCGCTGGGCCTCGCACCACCGCGCAGCATGCCCATCGATAGAAAAAATGCGGTCCCATACATGAGTCCTGTCGAAATTTGCACGCCCGCAATTCCAAAATGGCGGACGAGCAGAAAGTTGCCCGCCACCTTTATCGCGAAGGTCGCCACGGCAATGTTGGCCATTACTTTGAAGCGTCCTTCGCTTGCAAACAGCCCCGACAACACCTGCAACCCAAAGTAGAAAGGCACTTGGAGCAGTCCCCAACGAAAAACGTCAGCTACCCTTTGCGTGTCCGTCGCAGTGAAAGCACCGCGCTGGAACAGAACAGCGATTACCTCCGGCGCGAGCAGCCACGACGCCGCGGCGCACACAACGCCGAGCGCGAATACCGCGAGCCCCCAGAAAAGCGCCGTGCGGCGGGCGTGTTCGATGTCGCCCCGCTTCAGAATGTCGGAGAATATTGGCAATGCGGCTTGGGCGGCGGCCATTGCGCCCATGCTGAGCAACAGCAGAATCACGCGGCTGGCATAGCCGAGTGTGCTGCTCGCTCCCTCCCCAAGACGCGCGGCAAAGTACTGATCGAGCGGCGGACAGAAGCAGAACACGACTTGGCCGACCATCAACGTGCGTATCGAAAGCCACATCGACTTCCACTCAGGACAGTGCATCGACAGCCGCGCTCGGCTCTTCACGCCATCGGCACGCGCGGCGAGCAATTTCAGCCAAACGACCTGCAAAACGAGACCGACGATGGTCCCGAAGACCAACGGCGCAATGCTTTGGGCCGTATCAGTCGACAGCACACTGATAAGGACAAGTGCCGCAGGTATCCCATCGAGCAAGGTATTGATGTGCCGCTCACGGGCCTGAAGACGTGCAGCAAAGATGCTGGAGACAAGTATGAGGACGCTGGTAGGTGCCAGCCAGTACATCAGTCGCCGACACATTTCGCGCGTTATCGGAGATAAATCGCCGCCGATCGCACGGATAACGATAGGCCAACTAACGTACAGCAGAAGTGCCAACAACACGCCGATCGCCACGGCGACCCCTTCTATCTCGCCAACGAGCCGCGCCCGATCTTCCGATGACCGCGATCGCAGGTTGACGAACACCGGTACGAGTACGATGCTCATCACCGACAGCAAGGTGGTGGGCAGCCACGTCACGATTGTCGTGGTGAACTGGTACGCGTCGACGACGTTGCTGATCCCGTACTTGTACGCGATCGCCATTTCTTTTAGCGCGCCGGTACATTTGCCGATAAGCACGAACGCCGAGATGCGCATGGTGGCCCACGCGATGCGCAGATGGTCGGGATGGACGCTGCGCACCCTCTCTCGCCAGCGAGAAATCTGGTACATCAGCGCGCCTACCATTGCGCACCGCCCTCGGGCAAGGATGGGTCAATCCTCGCAGCACCACCCCACCGTAGCGGGCGCTGCGCCATGGGACAATCCGCTCGTTTCGGCATCTCAGTTAGCGCTGGAGTTGGCGTCGTTCGCAATGTAGGCGTAACTCCCGTAGCGCCCCGGATGCAGGTACTTCATGCTGCCCATGGTAAAGCCGTTCAGCATGATGCCGTGCACACGGGCACCCGTCTGAGCGAAGCGCTTGGTCGTTTCTTCGATTTCCGCGATACGGGTTTCGGAGAAACGCGCGACGAGAAAGACCGAGCCGGCACACGAGGCAATGATGCCCGCATCGGCCACGGCGAGCGCCGGTGGCGAATCCAGCAACACAATGTCGTACTGCGCCGACGCCTGGCGCATCAGGCTATCGAATGCGCTCCCGTCCAACAGCTCTGACGGGCTGGCCGGATAGAGGCCGCAGGGCAACAAGTCGAGGTTCGGCAAGACATTGCGCCGGATGACGTCGGAAAACAGCGCGGGATCCGCAAGCGCCTCGGCGAGCCCTCCACCCTGCGAAACATTGAAACTGCGATGCAGCGTGCCCCTGCGCAAATCACCGTCGACGAGCAGCACGCGTTTGCCGCCCATCGCCAGAATCGATGCGAGATTGGCGGCGACGAACGACTTGCCGACCTCCGGTAGCGGCCCCGCCAGCATGACGATGTTGTTGCGCGCGCCCAGCAACGAAAATTGAAGCGCCGAACGGAACGAGCGCAGGCTTTCGACCGTCGGATCGCGCGGGTAGCGGCTTGCGAGGATCAAGTTGTCCGCACCGGCCCCGCTTGCCTGACTGTCCAACTGGCGCTGCTTGGCACTATACGGAACCATGCCATACACCATCATGCCTGTGCGTGCCTCGACTTCCTCTGGCTCCGTTACGCCGTCAAGCAGCAATTGGCGAACGAACGTGATGGCGACGCCCGTGAATACACCTAGCAATGCGGACACCAGGACTATAAGCAAACGGATCGGACGGACCGGATGCTCGGGCACATCGGCGCGGTCGATCAACTGTGCGGAGCCGGCCTTGCTGGCTTTGACGAGCCGCAGCTCCTCGATGTTGTTGCGCACCGCGGAGTAGAGCTCAGTCGTCACCCTTACGTCACGCATCATCCCGAGCGCACCCTGCTCTTCCAATGGCATGGCTTTGACCCGCTCTTTCTGATCCGCGAGGTACTGCTTGGTCAACGCAATCTGCGTGTTGATCGACGCTAGAGCCGGATACGAGGGCGTATACCGATCGGCGATTTCGGCGCGGCTTTTCTCGAGATTGAGCAGCTGGACTTCCGCATCCGCGACCCCCCGCAAAATCAGCCTGCCTTCTTCCGTCGTATCGACGAGCGAATTTGAATTGCGGTACGTGTTGTATCGCTGCTCGGCAGCCTCCATTTCCGCCTTCATCGCGGGCAGTTTCTCTTCAAGGAACTTCAGCGCATTCGCCGCGATCGTCGCATTGCGATCGTTGTTCTCGCGCACGTACGCGTCTCCGATCGCGTTCAACGTCCTGCTGAGCCACTCGGGATCGCTTCCCCGCATTGAGACACTCAGCACGTTCGACTTTTCGCCCTGCTCCGCGACCTGTAGAAGTTTCTGGATGGCCTCGATCGCGTCCTGTCGGGAAATCCGCTTGAGATCGAAGCGGATGCCAGGCACCGCCGAGATCGATTTGACGAGCAAAGTCGCGGGGCCTGCCGAAGTCGCGACTGTCTCAGTGTTGCCGATCGTTCCAACAAAGGGACGGGCAAGGCCTTTTCCGCTCAGCTCGTAGCGTCCTCCAGCAAGGCTGGTGACTGTAAAAGGCTTGTCTTCCAGCTTGCGCGGTACATTGAATGTCTCAACGTCGATCGTTTCGTCGCCCCACGCATATCCGCCAAAACCCAGAAAGCCGGGCTTCGAGAGACCTGTGTTTTGACGGGCAATCCACGCACCGATCAATGGAAAACGGTGTGGCCCGGCGAGCACGTCGAGATTGAGCAGATCGACCGTTTGCGCGACAATAAGGCGAGATCGAATCACCTGAATTTCGCCCTCCGAGTTCGACTTTGCATCGAACGAAGGCGGCGCGATGTTAAACGCTGCCGATCTCGGAGCGGTCGGCGCGTCGGCAAGATCGCTTATCTTGACGAGCAAGTTCGCCTGATAGATCGGTGAGATGATGATCGCGATGACGCCACCGAGAATCAGGAACGCGGCCGCCGTCAGCGCGATCGTCTTCCAGCGGCGCAACAGCAGATCGAGCGTCTGCGACAGGTTACCGTGGCCGGCTGGTGCCGACAAAGTTCTTGTTACCTGCTCTACATTCATTTAGGCCTCCTCGGCACCCACAGCGCAATGCGCATGCTCTTACAGACTCACTCAAATGAATGACCGCATGGAGCGGCCTGCTGCGGCGAAGTTAATCAGACCACACTGTAATTTACCGGGCATCCGCATTTGTGTTCCTTAACGCACACTGACAATCAGGTGCATGCACTACATTTAGCGCCACGGAGAAACAGCATTCGCTTCAATGTGAATACCAATATTCATCGGCGCGGCACAACGGACCAATGCCAGCAACGCATCGGCCGAATTCTCATCAGACTAATTAATTAGTCACTGCGTAATTTCAATATTTTTAATAAAGCAATTCTTAATTACTTAAGGTGGACCAAATGGGTTTCTCGGGACGTAAAAATTTATAAAGACTGGAGTTTCGTCGCGTTGGCAACGCGGCAACACGAATCGACAACCCACCGAGCCATCAAAAAATGCCAAACCTGATATCCGGGTTATTGATCTGCTTCCTGATCACATTCCTCATTGTCAGATACGCGCGCCTCGCCGGCAGCGCGGCACTCGATAACGACCTGACGGGTGTGCAGAAGATGCACGCCACGGCCGTGCCTCGCGTCGGCGGTATCGCCTTGGCGAGCGCGGTCGCCCTGACTCTCGCGATTGGAGGGTGGTTCGGCACGAATCCGCGCACGGAATCGTTCCAACTGCTGCTATGTGCGATGCCCGCGGTGTTGAGCGGCGTGACCGAGGACCTTACGAAGCAAGTCAGTCCTGCGACACGATTGCTCTGCGCGATCGCCTCGGCGACCGCAGGTGTTTTCATACTGCATTCAGTCATCGGACGCGTCGACCTGCCCCTGATCGATTCGGTGCTCGTCAGATTCTGGCCTGTCGCGCTTGGCCTCACACTGCTCACAGTGGCAGGCCTCACGAACGCGATGAATATCATCGACGGGCTTAATGGGCTGGCCGGCGGCGTCGCGGTACTGGTATTCAGCTCGATCGCCCTTGTTGCGCATCAAGTCGATGACTGGCTTGTGCTGAGCGTCGCCCTCACGATGATCGGCACCATCATGGGCTTTCTTATCTGGAACTACCCTATTGCATCGATCTTCCTCGGCGATGGAGGCGCGTATTTCACCGGCTTCATGATGGCCGAGCTTGTCGTGCTGCTGACCGCGCGTCACGCCAACATCTCTGCCTGGTATGCCGCGGTCGTGACCATCTACCCCGCCTTTGAAACCATGTTCTCGATCTACCGGCGGCGTATCGTGCGTGGCTGCGCGGCGGGTAAGCCCGATGGTATTCATCTGCACACGCTGATCTTCCGACGCCTCATGCGCAATGGCGGGTATCCGGAGACCTCGCGCCAGCGCACCCGCCGTAACGCGAGGACTTCGCCGTACCTGTGGGCGATCAGTCTCATCAGCATCGTGCCCGCGACGTTCTTCTGGGAGAACCAGGTAGTGCTCGCCGCTACCGCGGTTACATTCGTGGCAGTCTACATCTGGCTGTATGTATCGATCGTCAAGTTCAGGGCGCCGCGCTGGCTTGTGACCTACGTGCGACAAGAGGAAACACCTGCGACGACGAGCACGACCCACACTAATCCGCCATGCTGAGCAAGCGTTCCCGTGCCCGGATCTGTTGGGCGATTTTGCGCGCGACGCGTGCACGACTCGGCGGCACCCCGTGCGAATAACTATGCGCCCTCTCACTTTGTCTCGTGGATTGATCTTTATCGCACTGCTGCTTTGCTCGCTGACGAGCCATGGACCGTATGTCGTCATGACAGGCATCCTGCTGCTATTCGCGTGCTGCCTGCACGACCGGGATGCCCGCGAGGTATTGGTGAGCCCTCGGTATATGACGTTCCTGTCGCTTTCAGCGGCGATAGTCACCGCTTTCTATTTATGGTATCTCGCAGTGCCGCATGCCAACACCTCTCTGCAGCTCGAGAAGTCTGGAAACAACAACTTCATGTTCCTGCTGCTGGTGGTGACGTTTCTCGCTTCATTCGCTGCCTTGATCGAGGCACGCCTTAAGGAGATCACTGAGATCATTAAGGCCCTGCTCGTGCTGAACTGCGGTGTGCTGCTTCTGCAAACGGTGACGCTCGTCGTCAGCAAGCAATACATCGATTTCATCAAGCCGGTCACAGGCGAGGCCTCTCGATACCTCAATTACGCGTCGGTGAATCCGATCTTCAAATACCGACCGACGGGTCTTTACGTCGAGCCCTCGACGTTCGCGGCCGCGGTGGGTGCAATGGCAGTCGGCTATATGCTGCTTTCCAGGGCACGGGGCCGCTTGCCGTCGATGCTGCCCATCGGGTTGACGGTCATCTCGATGCTCATTACCCAGTCGGCTGCTGCAGTTGTACAAGCCGCCGTTTTGATCGCAGCCGTGATGTTGACGTATAGGCGCCACTTGCCGAGATCGTGGACAGTGGTGGTGCTCGTGATCCTCGCTTCATCGCCCGGCGTCATTGCCGCCTATCTCAACAGTTTCCTGCTGAAATTCAACGCGGATTCGCACCTCCGAGTGGCGCTGCTCTCTTATGTCTACGAGATCCGTAACGGCTGGGACTACGTCTTCGGTTACGGTCCCTTCTCCCTCGAATCTGATTTGTGGAATCTCGCCAACCCGAGAAGCGCCGAGGAATCGTCGAGCGTCGCGTCACTGAATGACTCGGGCCTGCTCAATTTCTTTGTCGTGCAGTTCGGCGTGGTGGGCCTCGCAATTCCCTTCGCAATATTCCTGCGCATGCGCAAAGATATCAGCACGGTGTGCTTTTTAGGCCTACTGATGAGCTCCAAGCTACCCTACACGGCGCCCGTCATTTATTTCGGACTACTACCGATCATATTGCGACTCGGCGCGCCGCTGGCTGTAGCAGCGACATCGCGAAGTTCCGCCTCGGCTGACGGCACGCATCAAGAGCATCGAAAAAGTCCGTCCCGCGCTCACTTTTCGTTTAGCGGCAGCTCGCAGGCTCGCTCACCGTAAGCTCATCGGTGCGCCGCCCGGTTTCATGGTGGACAGCGAGCCCCTCGACTCGAGTGCGCTATCAGTCGCCGACGTTGACGCGGGCGTCTAACCGCGGCCGTTATGGTTCGCCGCTTTCGGTTCGTGGTTGATCTCGGAAGCGCGGCGCGCTGCCCGCGCGTCATTGGGTGCGCGGCGCCTCTGCCGGGTCCCGGCGCGGCTGAACAACGGGCGCAACAGCACGTCCGCTACACCGACGAGCGCGAGGCCCACCGCGAGGATGAACACGATAGTGCCGATGATTGTGATGGCCTGCATTAAGTAGGTCTCCGACAAGCTATGTCGTCATTGAAGGATCGCAGACGATACCGAGGGCATCGTTTCGGCTCGGAATGAATCCGTCTCGACATGGCGCTACGTCGCGGCCGGCACGGTAGCGGCTATCTCCACGGCTTTGTCGATGTGGATCAGGTCGCCCCGTAATCTTGCAGACAGGCGAACGCTCACCGCGCCCGCGGTGAGGTTCGACGCGCAAAACGCATTCCATGGCCCCCTCGCTCGATGTTCGGTGCTGCCCCGCTTCGGGCAGCACAGTGAGTTCCTTATTGAATCACTTTGCATCCGTTGCCGCAGGTATTTTGCAGATATAGCGCTGCACCGCCGCTCGCCTTTTGCCAGATGATACTCGGCAATACGCCTTCGCGTGCCTTCTTACTTGCACCCATTACTGTGTTGTAACGCACAATGTTCGTCGAATAATCGGCGTCGCCTGCGGTGCCCCCGGTCAACAGGGCGGCGGCGCCCATGTCGGGCGCTCCGTAGCCATGGACTGCCGAGACCTCGTTGTATTCAATAATGTTGCCGCCGCTCATTTGCTTCGCGTTATCGTTCTCGACGCCGATCGCGCAGTCCACGAGGGTATTATGTCCGATATATCCATTCCGGTGGGCGACGAACACAGGACCGTAATAGCCGCAACTCTCGAAGCGGTTGTACGCAATGATGTCGCCGCTGCCCCCGTCCACCTGTCCATAGGTTTGGAACATCGACTGGCCGAAGAACCGGCGAAACGTGTTGCCGATCAACCTGAACTCGCTGACCTGATCCCGCGTTAGCACCGGCGTATTGTAATGTCGGGCATCGTCAAGAAAAAAGCGCGGCGCGACTTCATTGGAACCGACGAACACACAGTTCGCAATGCTATTGCCTCTCAACGTTCCCCCATCGCTCGATACGATCTCAAACATCTGTGGCGCGTAAGGATTGGTCTGCTTGAGTGTCGTACCTGGCGAACATTCGAGATGTCGGTTGCTGATAGTGATTTTGACCGTCCGGTCGATCACGCAGGTGCCGGCAGGCACTTTGACGTCGCCCGCGTCGAGAGCAGCCTGAAATCCTTTTGAATCATCGGTCTTGCCATCGCACTTTGCGCCGAAATTCAGCGGATTTACAGGGTCGACGAGTGGCGGCGCAACGAGCTTCGCTGCAACAGGAGAGGGGACATACGGATTACCGGCCGGCGCGTTGTTTCGGCTTGCTAGCAAACGCCAAGACAGCAACGCCATTGAACCCGCCAACAGGATGATCGACAGCCGCATTGCAATTTTCACGACAGTGGCCTCCAGTCTGGTCATCCGTAGGCGGCCAGACTGGAGCATGGCGCTTAGCAGATGAGTTGCATAGTCGTCTTATCCAGCCCGCAACAATAGTAAAACGGGGCGACAAAAAATCTCAACCTACGCACTCGCATTTACTCCGCTCGGGTAGACGCAACCGAAGACATTGGCGAGTAGTCAGCGCGATATGTTCGGCTGCTGCCAGCCGCCTCCCCCGAATCGGTCACAGCGCATCCCAAGCCCGGCACGAACCCGAGACCATGATCAATCGGCACTCTTTGCCGCCCCCATTTTTTCTTGATCCAGATCAAAATTAAGTACTTCATAGTCGGGTTTAATTCCTCAGGGTTAACTAGCAAACTGAGGTAATTCCTGGCGCTAGCCGATTCGTCCGCCCCTCCCGCCGTTGTATTTCTTCAATGTTTCGCCCCCGGAGCATTGACGTGCAAAGCACGCTCACAGCCCGGCGAGCGAGCAAGCCAGAGTCGAAATTCGTCTTCCTTCTATCATTGTCGAACGGCACAAATCTGCGCCCTTCACAAGACGAGATGGACAAATCAAAAAATGCAACTGTTGAATGATTTTTTGCGCTGACAACAGCGCTCTTTTAACTGGATCTGAAGTGATGAAGCATTTAAGGTTTGCGGCATTTTTTTTATTTTCCCTCGTTTTTTTGCCAGGGGCGTATGCACAGAACAGCAACCCGGCAAGCGTCGTCGTCAATGGCGTGTCCTGGCAGCAGTGTGGAGGAGAACACGGCACCTGTTCGTTCACCGGCTCTCAAAGTGTGCTCTACGGCGCATTCCCGCCAAGTGCACCCTCAGCACAGTACTCCGTGAATGGTCCTTACAGCGGCAGCGTGGCCTGCGACAACAGCACCTTTGGTGACCCCGCATACGGTTATCTCAAGGCCTGCTATATAAAGGCCAACACGCCCACTACGCCCAGCACACCCACATCCTTTACTGCGCCGGCGCTCGTCAACCCTGTCAACCCAATCGCTTATGGCGCGAAGTGCGATGGGGTAACGGACGACACTGCCGCATTCCAGAAGGCACTCAATACAAGCGATGTGTTGGCTCCCGCCGGGACGTGCGTCATCAATGGGCAGATTCAGATCAAACAGAACTACCGGCGCCTTCAGTGCCAGGGGACCGTACTTAAGCGGACCACCGGCTTTAACAACCAGATGTTCATCATCGGCGACTGGGGCAACCCTTACCACGACAACAGCATCGTTGGTTGCAACTTCGTTGGTGCCAACACCGCGGCTCCGCAGTGGTACCCCAACGATGCGCGGCATTGGGACATTCCGATTGAAACAACCGGTCCGGTCAGCAACTTCTTCCTGGCTGGCAACAGCTTCAAGCAGTTCTTCGGTCAGGCGATGTTCCAGACTTACGGATCGCCCAATGGCGGAAGCGGCGACAAAATCGAGTACAACACGTTCGCAAGCTGCGGCTACTACGGGCCGGTATTCGATGCTCACAGCAACGGCTACATCGGGCACAACACCATGACCGACTGCGCTACGGGTGTCGAGAACGACAACGCGTCGCAAGTGACAGGCAATAACGTGATCGAATACAACACCGTCACGGCCGTCTACGGGTACGGTGCGCCTGATATGAATTCGTCGGCAATGGTCACCGGCGGTGTCGCGGGGAATGCGGATTACTCCACCAACATCGTTCGCAACAACACCGTCTCGGGCACGAGCAACGCGCAAGGGTTCAAGGGAGCTAACATCCCGAGCCGCATCATCATCGGCAAGTCCTGGGGCGAGAAGCCCGCACAGTACTTGAACAACACCTGCGGTACGGGATGCGCCGTTTCGCCCTAATCAG
>NZ_DATJJF010000113.1:0-5932 GCF_035492435.1 Trinickia sp. | reverse complement strand
TCCGCCTTCGTGCAACGCGTGGAACACATTCCTTTATGGGCGCAGATCGGCGCCGTCATTGTCCTGCTTTTCTGCTCCGGCTTCTTCTCGATCTCCGAAACCGCCATGATGGCGCTCAATCGCCATCGCTTGAAACACCTCGTGAACAAGGGCGTGTTCGGCGCGAAAACCACGCAAAGCCTGCTTGTACGCACCGATCAGCTGCTCGGGGTGGTCCTGATCGGCAATAACCTGCTCAACACGATCATCCCCGTGCTGACGACGTCCATCGCCCTGCGTACGTTCGGCAGCAACAACTTGGTGCTGTCCGTCGCCACCGGCATCGTCGCGTTTCTCATCATCGTGTTCGCCGAAATCACGCCGAAGATCGTCGGCGCCAGCTTTCCCGAGAAAATCGCACTGCCGGCCAGCTTTGTCATTGCGCCGCTCATGCGCGCGCTCAAGCCTGTGATCTGGTTCGTCAATCTTTTCTCGAATGCCATCCTGCTGACGCTGCGCATCAATACCAAGGGAGGACGCGAGCATCGTTTGTCGACTGAGGAGCTGCGCACTATCGTGCTCGAGTCAGGCAGCTTCATGCCGACGAAGCACCGCAGTATTCTTCTCAATCTCTTCGATCTCGAGAACATCACTGTCGACGACGTCATGATCCCGCGTCGGCGCATGGAGGCGCTCGACCTCGATGCACCATTCGAAGAAATCCTGCATCAGCTCGAAACCTGCTATCACAACAAGCTCATCGTCTATCAAGGCGACATCGACCGCGTCGTCGGCGTGCTGCATGTACGCAAGACGCTCGCCGCACTTCACAAGCAAGAGCTCGAACGCGAGACGCTGCGCGAGCTCCTCGCGGCGCCCTACTTCGTACCGTCGGGCACACCGGTCTTCAAGCAGCTGCAGTACTTTCAGGAAACGCGACAGCGCATGGGGCTCGTCGTCAACGAATACGGCGAACTGCAAGGGCTCATCACGCCCGAGGACATTCTCGAAGAGCTAATTGGGGAATTCACGACAACCATCCCGCGCACCGTCGGCTCGCGGCGTGGGTGGAACGAGCAAGGCGAATGCATCGTCGCCGGTAGCATGCCGTTGCGCGAACTCAACCGCTGGCTGCAGCTGAGCTTGCCGACGGACGGACCAAGAACGCTCAATGGCCTCATCCTCGAGAGGCTCGAGGAAATTCCCGAAGGCGACGTCTGCGTGCAAATCGGCGACGTGCAACTCGAGGTGCTGCAAAGCGACGATCAGACCGTTCGTACCGTCAAGGTTTTCCGCCCCAAGACGCAGGCACGGACCGTTCAGAGCTAGTGGCGACTGTGTCATGTCACACGAAATCCATTGGCAAAATGCGGTGACGTCGCATCACTAGCCGTCCGGCCGAATACCGGCCCGCTACCCGTCACGCGATGATGACTCCATCGTGTTTGAACGACGGCAAAGGCCGGCATTCGATGTCCTCTTCATCCCCCTCCCTTTCCATTGCCTCGTCCATGCCGCCGCCAGCCGGCACGGATGACGCGCCTGCGGTGCGTCTCCTCGCGGATCTGCTCAGCCAGGCATCGGGGCTCGATGCTTCGGATATTCATGTCGAACCCGGCGAGCATGAATGGCGCATTCGCCTGCGCATCGACGGCGTGCTGCATGAAACGGCACGGCCGCCCGCGCACCTGCGCGATGCCTTCGTCACGCGAGTGAAGGTCCTCGCACGGCTCGACATCGCAGAGCGCCGCGTACCGCAAGACGGCCGTCTGCGGGTCGCCCTCGCGCCGGGCAAGGTCGAGGATTACCGCGTGAGCTCACTGCCCACCCTCTTCGGCGAAAAACTCGTACTGCGCCGCCTCGACGCACTGCCGGACAACCTCTCGCTCGAAGCCTTGGGCTTCAATGTGCAGCAGAGGGCACTCGTCGAGGCCGCCATCCACGCACCTCACGGCCTCGTGCTCGTAACCGGGCCAACCGGCAGCGGCAAAACGCTCTCCCTGTACTGCTTCCTGCACATGCTCAACGCAGCGTCGCGCAATATCTGCGCGGTTGAGGATCCCGCCGAGATCCAGCTCGCCGGCATCAATCAAGTGAACGTGCGCGAAAAAGCCGGGCTGACGTTTGCCGTCGCGCTGCGCGCCTTCTTGCGCCAGGACCCGGACGTCATCATGGTCGGCGAAATCCGCGATGACGAAACGGCCGACGTGGCGTTTAAAGCGGCGCAAACGGGGCATCTCGTCCTGTCGACGCTCCACACGAACGATGCGCCGGGCGCCATCGGCCGTCTCGTCGATATCGGCGTCGCGCCGTATCACCTGGCAGCCGCACTGCGGCTCGTCACCGCGCAGCGCCTTGTGCGGCGTCTGTGCATGCACTGCCGGCGCGCCACGCATGAATCGGCCCGCGCATTGCGCGCCGCCGGATTTCTGGATGGCGAGATCGCCGGGTGGACGCCCTACGCGGCCACCGGATGCGAGGCCTGCCACGGTATCGGCTATCGGGGGCGCGTCGGCATTCATCAAGTCATGCCGGTTTCTGCCGCCATGCGTGAGCTCATCGTGGCGCGGGCGAGCGCAGATGCCATCGCTCGCCAAGCACATGCGGATGGGGCCGCCACGCTGCGCCAGGCCGCGCTCGCCCAGGTACGGGACGGCACAACGAGCCTCGCAGAGGCCCTGTGCGCGACGGAGGCCGCATGAGCACGCTGGCTGAGCCGCGGCAACGGCCACGGTCAAGTCCGTCAGGTATCAGCGTCGCCGGGCGGCGCTTTTCGTGGCGCGGCATCGAGTTCGATGGCCGGCGACGACGCGGCACCGTCGTCGCCCTGGACGCGGCCGAGGCGCGGGCCGTGCTGCAGCGGCGAGGTGTCATCGTGCTCACGCTCATGCAAATCGGCAAAGCCGCCCCGCCCAAAGCGTCGCAGCGCCAAGTAACCGTCTTCACACGGCATCTGGCGAGCCTGTTGCGCGCGGGATTGCCTCTCACGCAGGCACTCGAACTCATCGGCGAGTCGTCGCTCAAGAGTGGCATGCCGCGTATCGCACTGGCCCTTGCACGGGGCATCTCCGATGGGGCGGCGTTCGCCACGGCACTTGCGCACTTCCCCGCGCAGTTCGACGCACTGTACTGTCAGTTGGCCGCGCTCGGTGAGTCAACGGGATCGCTCGACGCCGCGCTTGCACGCATCGCCGACGAACGGCAACGCACGGCTGAGTTGCATGCCAAGGCGCGTGCAGCGCTCGCCTACCCCTGCGCCGTACTGCTGTTCGCGGCTGCTGTCACCGCTGCTTTGCTTATCTGGGTGGTGCCGGCGTTCGAGCAGGTGTTCGAAAACTTTGGTGCGGCCCTGCCTGGACCGACGCGCGTCGTTATCGCGCTGTCACACTCTGCGCTCGTCAGTGCGGGGCCAGTTCTCGCGCTTGGCACCTTGGGGAGTCTCATCATTGCATGGCTCCTGCGGCGATCGCCAACCGCGCGCCTCACGTGGCACCGTATTGCACTGACAGCTCCGTTGGCGGGGCCCGTCCTGCGCTCGATCGCGGCTGCCCGCTTCGTCCGCGCGCTCGGCACGTTGCTCGCGGCCGGCACGCCGCTCACCGACGCCTTGGGTGCGCTCACCCACGCAACAGGCAACGCGGTATTCGATCGTGCGAGCGTTGACATCGCCGCACGCCTTACCCGGGGGGAGCGCCTCGCGGCCGCCATGCGGGCGGTGGGCTGCTTTGCACCTGCAATCGTGCAGCCGATCGCGATTGCCGAGGAATCCGGCGCGCTCGACGCCATGCTGCTCGACATCGCTTCGCTGGCCGAACGAGAAGCACGCGACAAACTTGCCTTCTTTGCGAGCCTCGCGGAGCCTTGCGTTGTTATCGTGTTGGGTGCACTGATCGGTTGCCTCGTCGTCGCGCTTTACCTGCCCGTCATTGAGCTCGGCAACGTGGTGTAGCATCCAGCCCATTGAATCCTCAGCGACCATCCGCTCCATCGTGTACGCCCTACTCATCAGCGACCCGTTTTCGCGCGCCGCATCGAGCGTCAGCATCGCCTTCGCCAGCCTGCCGACCACTTGGCAGTACGCGTTCGCCATTGTTTTCGGGCTTGTGATCGGCAGCTTCCTCAATGTCGTGGCGCACCGACTGCCGGTCATGCTTGAGCGCGCTTGGCGCCTCGAAATGACCGAAGCGGCAGGCGAGCCACCGAAGGATGACGGCCTGCCGGCTCGATACAACGTGTGTGTGCCGGGCAGCGCATGCACGCATTGCGGGCATGTACTGCGCGCATGGGAAAACATTCCGCTGCTAAGCTACCTCTGGCTGCGCGGACGCTGCTCGGCATGTCACGCGCCCATCAGCATCCGTTATCCGCTGATCGAGCTCGCCAGTGGGCTATTGGCCGCGCTGGCCCTTGCCAACTTTGGGGCGTCGGGCACAGCGCTCGCTGCATTCGGGCTATGTGCCACGCTACTGGCGATGAGCGCCATCGATATCCAAACCCGGCTCTTGCCCGATTCGCTCACGCTGCCGTTGCTCTGGGCCGGCCTCATCGTCAATTTTGCCGATACCTTTGTGAGTCTGCGCTCGGCCGTCGCCGGTGCCATTGTCGGTTACGTGTTCCTCTGGTGCGTGTATTGGCTTTTCCGCTTAGCGCGCGGCGTCGAAGGCATGGGCTACGGCGATTTCAAGCTGCTCGCCGCACTGGGCGCTTGGCTGGGCTGGGCCGCGCTGCCGCAGATTGTGCTGATCGCAGCCGTGACGGGCGCGGTCATCGGACTTACAGCGACGTGGCTCGGCCGAATGCGTTTCGAGGAAGCTTTGCCGTTCGGTCCTTTTCTAGCTGCAGGTGGTGCGGCGACACTCTTTTTTGGCATGCCCTTCTTTCACCTTTTCGGAGGCTAAATCATGTTCGTGGTGGGGCTGACGGGTGGCATCGGCAGCGGCAAATCGTTTATTGCCGACCTTTTCGCACGACATGGCGTCGCCATCGTCGATACCGATGTCATCGCGCACAGCATCACGGCGCCGCGAGGCGCTGCCATGCCTCACATCGCAAGCGAGTTCGGCGAGGCATTCGTCGCGCCCGATGGCTCGCTCGATCGCGCGAAGATGCGCGCGCTCGTCTTCGCTGATGATCTCGCCAAGGCTCGGCTGGAGGCGATCACTCACCCGCTCATCCGCGCCGAGACCGAGCGCCAGATGGCTGCTGCAGGCGGGCCGTACGTGATCGCCGTCGTGCCGCTTCTCGTCGAATCGGCGACGTGGAAATCACGTGTCGATCGTGTGCTCGTCATCGATTGCAGCGTTGACACCCAAATCGCGCGCGTCATGCGGCGTAACGGCGTCACCCGCGAGCAAGTGAGCGCAATCGTCGCCCGGCAGGCATCGCGTGAAGTTCGGCTCGCCGCCGCAGACGACGTGCTCGTCAACGAAGATGGCCGGCCACCGGAGCTAGTGGCCGATGACGTGCAGCGATTGCATGAAAAGTATCGGTCGTCTGCCATAGCCACGCTTCGTTAGCCGGTCGGGCCCTTCAAAAAAAGTCTGGATTTGAGTGCCGCAACGGCCGTTAAACAACGGCATGGCATGATTGACGCTGGCTGAAATTCACCTGAATTGAAAATGTAAACCCTAGAAAGGGTTATATTTCGCGATTGCGAGGGGCCATTCGCGGCATTAGAATGTTCTTCAATTTATCGTCCACGACGCCAGAGGCGAGCGCGCTTGATCCTTTACGAGTATCCGTTCAATGAGCGAATTCGCACGCTGTTGCGTCTCGAAGACCTTTTCGAGCGCTTCACGTTTTTCCTGAATCCGGACGACGCGAGAGAGCATCACGTCGCGCTCACAACGTTGTTCGAAATTGCGGAAGTCACGGCCCGGGCAGATTTGAAGTCGGACCTGATGAAGGAACTCGAGCGCCAGCGCCAAACGCTCGCGCCGTTTCGCGGCAATCC
>NZ_DATJJF010000112.1:0-45099 GCF_035492435.1 Trinickia sp. | reverse complement strand
CTTTCTGCCTACCCGCGTGACCTTCCGCGTTCGCGAGCAAGGGATGGTCGATGGGGATGGCGACGAGTTCGCCCGCATCCAGTTCAGTCGAAACGGAGAAGGCGGGCAGACATGCGATTCCCAGCCCCGATTTGACGAATTGTTTGAGGATGGCGATTGAGTTCGTCGTGACGACTGGGTCGAGACGAATCTTTTCGGCGAACTCCACGGCCTGGAGCATCTGTCTTGTGCCATGCGAAGCATGCGTCGCTGCGAGCGGGAACGATGCCAATTCCTGCACGGTCATCGGTTTCTCGCGGGCGACCCGGGGAAAACCCGGGCCCACAATGGCCATCAATGGTTGCATGGCCGACGCGCGCGAAACAATCTTGGGCTCGGGAGGCGGGTTGTACACAAGCCCAATCTCGCCTTCATCCTCGGTGATTTTCCGCATCACCTCGTTCGTCCCGGCCAGGTCGAGGTTGACCTTGATGCCGGGAAATTGCTTGTAAAACTGCTGCATTGGGCCCGACAGCACGTCAGAGACGAAGCCCTCGCCCAGAACGACGTTGACGTGCCCAGTTCGCAGACCTCGGAGTTCCTGGAGGCGCGAGAGCAAGTCGTCCCGGTGAGCCATCTGCTCCCGGAAATACTCGATGACAAACTGTCCCGCCTCCGTTGGCTTGACACCGCGAGCATGGCGCTCCACGAGTGTCGCGTCCAGTTCGCCCTCCAACACGCCAATCTGGCGGCTCACAGCGGACGGTGCCACATTCAGCCAGTCAGCCGCGGCGCGGATGGTTCCGAATCGAACCGCCTCGTAGAAATAGAGGATTCTGCTTTCCGTCAGACCTTCAGCCATCCGATGTCACCGTGCGAATTATTAGAACAATCTGAGTATTGGCTGTTTATTGATTATAGGGCTCCCAAAGTCCAGTATGGCAATTCGAACAGTCAACCGGAGTTGGCTGTGCCCGACACAGAACTTGTTTTGAACCTATCCGCGCTGGCCATCTATTGATCCGACGGCAAAATTCGGGCCCGTCCGATGCCGGTTCTGGTGCGGCGCGGGAAAAATTTGACATTTTTTGTTTTTCACTCAGTGACGCGCGCGTTGACATCGGAAATTTTGACAATTCTTGACGAGACGCGAAATCCAGGTGGGTCGTGGTTGTTTTTTGACAGTTTTTATTTGTGAGATCAATCGTGAAGCCAACGTAAAGTGTCGGCGGAAAATAAAAAGTGTCACAGCGTCGACAAATGCAAATTTGAATGCACCCACGCAAACGTCTTCCTGCCCTTAGAGGAACATCTCAACAATATTCGCCGACGAACGTTGTCCCAACGCATCGAAATTCATGTCTAACCAGGCATCGGCCCGAGAGCGCCCCAGTTCAAACATCTTGCACAGAAAGCTCCAATCCGCATTAAATTTGCTCGACGCATCAAGCTGCGACATTTCCTCCTCAGCATCGATGCTATGGACCAGCATGCGGCGGTAGCGCGCACCGTCGAGCGCCCCTTCGTCGATCAGTCGCGTAACGAAGTCAACAGCACGCATTTCGCGCATCAACGACGAGTTGAAACTGAGCGTATTGACGCGATCGAGAATTTCATACGCAGTCCTGGGCACCCTGGGAATGCGGATGGGGTTGATGCGAATGATCAGCACGTCACTCGTGTCCGTCTCATAGATGAGCGGATAGATTGGCGGATTGCCCATGTAACCACCGTCCCAGAAATATTCGCCGTCAATTTCAACGGCCTGGAAAAGCTGCGGCAGGCAACTCGAGGCCAGTACGGCCTGCACGGAGATCTCTTTAGTGGAGAACACGCGTATGCGTCCGCTCAGCACATTGGTTGCGCACAAGAACAGTTTGATGTCGGTGTTTCCCCGCAGTACTTCGAAATCGACCGTTTCCGTGAGTACGTTGTGCAACGGATTCAGGTTGCAGGGGTTGAGCTGATACGGGGAATAGAGGCGCGTGAAAAAGTCGAAAATCAGCCATGCGGGCGAAAGATCCATATTGGCGCAGCCCGTCACGCTGTTGAGCCAGGCATGTTGCAGAGGATTCGTCGCGGCCAGTTCGGAGATCTTTCGCCAGAACGTTTCGAGCGCGCGGCGCGCTCGATCTTGTCCCCCGCTGACGAGGCCGTAGGCCAGCACGGTGGCATTCATGGCGCCAGCGCTGGTACCGCTGATGCCGTCGATTTCGATGCGGGCGTCTTCGAGCAGACGGTCGAGTACCCCCCAACTGAAGGCGCCGTGGCTGCCGCCGCCTTGTAACGCTACGTTAATGCGGCGTGTGGTGTGCGATGTGGCTGCGGTTTGTTGTGCGTCCATCGTGCGGCTCCCTGATCTTCTGATCGACGCGGCGGCCGGTGACTCATCAGTCCACGGCGGGTCGAGCAAGCCGCCAGCAAAGATTCGAACGGGCACGGGCTTCGCAGCGGGCACGGAATGTCTCGGTATGGTAGACGTACTCACGCGCCAGCAAGGCACTGAGAAACGCGCGCACATGGCGATCATAAGCGGCGTTGTCGAGATCCGGCCGCTCCGCCCTAAGGGATGCTTCATCGCGGATAAAACACGCGCGGTCGATACCGAGGTCGGCCAGATCGATGTCCGCAGTGAAGCGTGCATCAGGATCGTTCGGCACAGCTGTGTGCACGGTGGCGAGGATCATGTCGGCCACGCGTTCGGTCGCAGCAATGCGGCCCTGCGCCCAGCGCCGAACCCAGTCGGCGCTGCGTTGCTCGTTGTCCGGCGCTCCCGGTACGTAGACCACGTCGTGGCACCACAGCGCCAGCTCGACCGCATCGGGATCGGGGATCGCAATGCGTGCCCAGTCGAGATCGCAAAGGCACCGCCGGACATGGGGCAGCGAATGATAGTGGCGCCCAGGCTCAGCATAGTGCTGTACCAGGCGGTCGTAGACGGCTTCGGCGTCAATACCGCCGCAGCGCGACCAAAGCCTGACGAAGCGCGCTTGTGTCTTGTTCATTCGCCCCCCTTGTGCCCGTAGGCGAGGAACTGCTCGGCGCTCGAGACAACGTCTCTCTAAGATCCACCGGTTGTGTCGGACCCAGTTAGCTTCTGCGATCTCTACTTCGGCGCCTGAACCGGCTGTCTCCGCGCTTCGCTAGTATCCCGACGAACGCACTCATATGGGACCTTCGGCTCGGGCGTGTCAAGCGACACTGCGAGGTCCGTGAGCGTGGCGTGGAGGGCCTCATTACGCCCGAGGAATCTGCGCCGCCTTGGACAGCACACGGACCGGCACCGGGTCATCGCGGCCTCTCAGGCGTGCGGCAAGCTGCGGCAGACCTGCGGCTGAAACGCCGGCGTGCTGGAAGACCTGTTCTGAGACGATCGCCTCGCAACCGATCTCTTTTGTCAACTGCTCAAGTCTCGAGGCCACGTTCAATGGGTCACCAATTGCAGTGAATGTGGAATGCTCGCGAAAACCAATCTCCCCCATGACTGCCCGGCCGCAGTGCAATCCAATACCAAATCGGATCTTCACTTGTAGTTGCTGCTCGAGCGCAGCGTTGAGTTCGTTGATATTGGCTGCCACAAGCGGCACTGCGCCGAGCGCCTGACGACAGGCGGTGGACGGCTCGCTGCTTAAGCCAAATATCGCGAGCACTGCGTCCCCTAGGAACTGATTGGGTAGGCCACCCGCCTGGACTACTGCGGAGCTGACCGCATTCAGGAAGCGACTGACCACGAACAGGCTGTCGAATGGTAACTGTGCCGCCGCAAGCCTGGTTGAGTCCCGCATATCCACGAACATGAACGCTGCGAATCGCTCTTGCGGCATGACGTCCCGCTGGCGCCGATGCAAAAAGGCCGTTGATGCTGCCGGTGGCACCAGTGGCCACACACAGAGATCATGGGCCGGCCGCAATTGACAAGCGAGCCGCACTGTCTGCGAATCAGCTCCCAGCCGCTCCAGAACGCGACGCTCCGCCTCGGCAGGCGCGGGTAGCGGCACATCGCTGAGCACGCGTACCCGGCATAACGTGCATCGGGCACGCCCACCGCAGCTGCTGGCATGGGGAATACCGGCCATGCGGCTAGCCTCGAGCACCGAAAATCCGAGCGGCGCGAATACCCTTCGGCCATCTGGATACATAACGCAGAGCCGCCCGATCCGGCGCTCCCGCACCGCGCGTACCAGCCTCGCGACAAGCACTAGCAGAAGCGCACCACCATCGAAGAGCAAAAAATCGTTGCGAAGCTCGGCGAGCCAATGATTTTGCAATCCCGTTCCGACGATCGTCGGTCGGGCCGCCGCGGCCCGCCAAAGAGGATCTTGCGCAAGCGCGATCACTTCCCGTCCGCTCTGCAAGAAGCCGAGCAGCGCGAGCACCGGGAGCAGGACGGTAGCACTCAGCAGCACGCTCCGCCACGCTCCGAACCATGGTTTCAATCGCAACCAGAACCAGATACCGTAACACCCATGTAGCCAGGCGACCACCAATAGCGTCAGCTGCACACGGCCAAAGAACGGCGAGTCGATCCAGAACGAGTACAGCAACTGCTCGTAGCCCTTGTTCAGGCCGAACTCGGCAAAGGCGACCCGCGTATTCACAAGATGGTTTGCCAACAGCGGCGGTATGCAAAGACCGAGAACGAGTTGCGCCGCCTCACCCGGAGTCCAGTACAACGAGCGTCGTTCGTACAAAGCCCACAGACCCAAGAAGAAATGCGTCACCAGCGCGCTGTACAGCACGGCCGTTCCAAGCCATCCCTGCCAGATGAATTTCTGTACCAGCAGACCGCGCTCCATCCATGCGAGCGAGATATTCCCTAGCGAGTGATTCAGGAGGTGCGTGCTCACGTAGGTGAACACCACCAGTCCGGTGGTCAGCCGTACCGAACGTACACCCGTCGGCCGCAACCGTTGAAGAAAGGGAAAGTGTGACATGCTCTACTCTCCACGCGTCTCGAGTGCTGCGCGACATGCGTCGAGCAGGCGTCGCTGCGGGTCCTGAAATACGGCACCCTCAATGAAGCACCGCCGTAACCGGCCGGAAAGGATAGCCACCGATGATCGGTGCGGTACGCCGTCATTCTGATTCGCTGCGCAACCTACTTTTTCGGAGATGACCCAATCTCAATGCATTGATCGCTCAGTTCGTATTCCTCGTTAGAGAAACCGCGAGCATCCCACGGCTATTCCGTGATCCGGCCGGATGTAGGTAAGGGCAGGCCAACGCTCCGGGCCGGGTTCAACATGCCAATGCGCTATGTAGCAACGCGGTGAAGGAACGTGTCCCATCGAGCGCCAGCTGTGTGATTTCCGATTGGTGAATAAAACGGATGACGCCGCAGTATAGCTCTCCGAACACAAGCCCTGGAGGCCCGCCGAGTGAACCGGCGGTCTACCTCCTGAACCCAGTCGAGAGGGCACTATGTCGTCATATCTTCCTTCTCATCCGTCGTGCCGCAGCGGATTGAAATGCCTCGCCTTCGGCGGCGCGGTGGGCCGGGCAAAGACAGTCGCGCAAAATTCGGGAGTTTCTCCCGCCGCGCGCCGTTGCCAGCGCGTTTGATATTGGGCTAAGTTGGTTCCGCAATGCACGTGCGTGCGCATTTTGCGGCATGCGAACGTTCATTCACGCAATGATCGAAAACGAATCGCCGGAGACGACCATGCAAGTCAGATTCAAAATGGCTGTGGCGCGCATTGCGTGCCTGTCGGGTTTAGCGCCCGGGCTCGCGCTCACTGCAAGCCTTACGCATGCCGCCGCACCGACCGCTTATGTGACCAGCGAGACCGCTGGCGTTGGCGTGATCGACCTCGCCGACCTGACGCTAGCGAAGACCTTTGACGTGGGCAAGGACGGCCCGCGCGGCCTGAGCCTGAACAAGGATGGCACGCGTCTTTATGTGGCGAGCAAGACGACGAGCGATCTCATTGAAATCAATACGTCGACGGGCAAAGTCCTGCGGCGCGTAAAGATCGGAAAGAACCCCGAGTTTGTGCGCGTATTTGGCGGCTTCGCGTATGTGACTTACGAGCCAGGCGAAGACCACGGTCGGCCCAAGCCGGGGCTGCCCGAGAAGGGAGGCGATGACGACGCGAACTTGGTGCCAGCCGAAATCGCCGTCGTCGATCTCAAGACAATGAAGGTCACGCATTCGGTGAAGAGCGGACACGAAACCGAGGGCGTGGAATTTTCGCCGGACGGCAAGCTGATTCTCGTAACGAACGAGGGCGATGACACGGTCTCTGTGTATCGGGTCCGCACGGGCAAGCCGGTGCGCTCGGTAAGTCTGCCAAAGGGATCGCGCCCACGCGGCATCAAGGCGACGCCGGACGGCAAGGAATATGTCGTCACGCTGGAGAACACTAATCAGTTTGCTGTGCTCGATGGCGCGACGATGAAGATCGTAAAGACCGTCGAAACGAAGATGGGCCCGTACGGCGTGTCGTTCGACCCGTCAGGCAAGCACCTGCTCGTGGTGGCGGCACGGGACAAAACCTTGCAGGTGTTCGACGGCTCAACCTTCGAACATCAGAACGACGTCGCCATCGGCCAGCGTTGTTGGCATTTCAGCTTCACGCCCGACGGCTCGAAGATTCTGCTTGCCTGCGGACGCTCGAACGCGGTCTATGTGCTAGATGCATCGAACTATCAGACTGTAAAGCAGATCGGTGATTTGCCGCTCGCATGGGGCGTGGTGACGTACCCGCCGAGTGCAGGCACCATCGTGGGCCGGTGATACCTGAGAAGCTCGACATAAGGGCCGACGCGCAGGTGCGCCGGCCAGCGAGTCACAATCCATTCAGACCGCGCTGAGTCGCGCGGCTTGCTCTTCTTCAACGTCAATTCCACGCGTAACGCACGCCTACCCAAAAGCCGCGCGGCGCCCCCAGACCGAGAAACTGCTCATTGGTGGTGTCCGTTCCGCTGAATGTGTGGTTCGGTCCATTAAAGAAGTTCTCGCCGAGAATTGCGAAGTTCGCGTAGCGCTTGTTGAGCAAGTTCTGCACCGTCGCATAGATTTGAAGTTGCTTGGTCACGTTATAGGTCGTGTCGAGATCCATGAGGAAATAGCCGGCGACGGTTCCATTTACATCGTTGTTGTCTTCATCCCCGCGCGCAAAGATATCGCTGCGATACGTGAGATTCGTCCCGATGCTCCACCGCGGCAGTACCTTGTAGTCAAGGCGCACTTTTACCGTATTGGCCGGGATGCCGGGAATGCGATCGCCCGGATGCACCGTGATGTTGCCGTTCGCATTCGCACTCGAATTGCTCGAACTCGATTCGCCCCACGTCGACAGATAGGTCGCGTCTATATAGCTGTAGCTGGCGGCTACGCCGAGCGGCCCCCATTGAGTGCGGCCTGCGAGTTCGAATCCCTGGCGGCGCGTCTTGCCCACGTTCTGAAAATACCCGAGCGTGCTCGCCGCGCCCTGACTTGCGATGAACTGGATGTCGTCCGAGAGCGTGGTGCGATAAGCCGCCGCGCTCCACTGCGTCGAGCGGCCGATCTTGCCGCGCGCGCCGACTTCGAAAGTACGTGAAATCACCGGTTTCAGGTCCGGGTCTGCGATGAAATCGTTTGGCAGCGAGCACGGTGCATTCGGATCCGCGCATGCGAGTTCAATCGCCGTCGGTGAACGCATGCCCTCGTTATAAGTCGCGTAGGCCGTGAACCAGGACGTGGGGTTCCAGTTAAAGCCTACCGCGGGATTGAAGCGCGAGAACGTGTGTTGCCCGTCGAGCAGCGGCTGCAGGCCGCTTTCATCGCCGATGGTCGCCTTTGCCCAGTTGTATCGGCCCGCGAGCGTCATAGACCATTTTTCGTTAAACGAAAAGGTGTCCTGGAAATACAAGCCCCCGGTTTCGTTGCGCGTCTTTGCATCGGTGTTTGGCACGTATGGCCCAGTGCCCATCGTCGCGCGGCTGTCTTCGAATTCCGCCGATTGCGTGGCCTGCGTGAAGTGCGTATTGGCAAAATCGCCCGACGCGCCGAGGATCAGTTGGTTGTCTTTGCCAAACAGCTTGTTCAGCAAGGTGAGTTGCAGGCTCGCGCCGTAGCTGTCCGTGACGATCACCGACTGCTCGTTGGTCGCCTGGGTGAGATCGATGTCGTCATCGCCATCCGTGCCGGGATTGTAGTCGTCGTTGACGTTGCTGCTTACGTTCTTGTTGCGATAGTGCCGGTAATACACATTGCCGCTCAGCTCGATGTTCGGCGACAAGTAGTGTTCCCCATTGATCGTCAAATAGCCAACCTGGTTTTCGTTCGTGTCGGGGAAGGTGTAGGCCTGCGTGTAGTTGTCGAGGAACGAGCGCGGGATCGTCTGCGTGCCGTTGAGTGTATTGTCGGCCCCGCCCATCGATACAGAGAGGGTCGTATCGGCGTCGGTATAACGCAGCTTGCCGAAGGCCTGACGCATCTTGCTCGAATTTTGAGCGGCCCAGCCGTTGTCGTTCGTGACGCTCGCGGTGAAGTAGTAGTCGAGATGATCGCCGAGCACGCCGCCCTGCTCGAGCTGACCCTCTTTGCGACCAAAGGAGCCAAGGCTCATATCGACATCGCCGCCCGGATTGCTGCGGCCATTCTTGGTCGTGACCGCCACCGCGCCGCCGAGCGTATTCAGGCCGAAGACCGGGTTTGAACCGGGGATGATCTGTATCGTGTTGATCGCCGATTGCGGAATCAGATCCCAGTTGACGATATCGCCGAACGGTTCGTTGATTCGTACGCCGTCCATGAACACGGAGAGGCCCTGCGGTGTGCCGAGCAGCGGCGAGGCCGTAAAGCCGCGATAGTTGATGTCGGTCTGGTGCGGGTTGCCCTGCGCGTCGTTGACATCCACGCTGACGACGTTCTTGTCGAGATAATCGGTGACGGTCGGCGAATGCTGAGCATCGATTTCGCTGCCCCTGATCGTCTGCACGTTGGCCGGCACCTTTTGGAGCGGCGTGCCGACGCCCAGGAGCGGTGTGGTGCCGACGACCACAATGGTCGGTAGAACGGCTTTGGGTGTGCTTGCGGCCACCGCCTGGCTCGCGATTGCAGCGGTGGATGCGGCTGCGGGCCCCTCGGCGGAATCGGAAGCGGGCGCCGCCTGCGCCCGGGCTGCGACGGTGAGGCTCGCAATCGCTCCAACAAACACAAGCTGCAACCTCGTTCGGGGTTTCAACGGATGCGCGGGCTCGGAATTGCAAGGCATGCTTTTCATCGTCGATGTTTCCTGTGGCTATTCTTTTTGCGTTTATTTTTTTAAGCGTCGCATAAGAATCTCCGCGCCCACCGGGAGTCTTTCCCGATCATGCAGGGAAGCATTCCCAAATGCACTGACTTTCCCACGTAGTCCGAACCAGGCGCGCGTAAAATGCATTCCGTGATGCCATCCAATTCAGTGTCCTCATCGTCCACGGCGGCGTCGAAAGGCGCCGCTGCTGACCTTTGCAAGCACGGATCACGCTCCACGGTGCGGCGCGATCTGGCTTGCGTGTCGGCCGTCACGGCGCTGGCGTGGCTGTTGTTTGCCGAATCCGACTTCAGCGAGCTCATATTTCGACTGACGCGCAACGCCGAACGTTTTCAGCTCGATGAATTGCCCGTGACATTGCTCGTGCTTGCAGCGGGTTTCGGTTGGTTTGCGTGGCGGCGCTATTGTGAGGCACGCCGCGAGGCGCAGCGACGCCGGGTGCTGGAAGAGGAGGCCGAACATTTGCTTGTGGAAAACAGGCGTCTCGCAAACGAAGCCACATGCGCGCAAGAGACTGAGCGCCGTCATTTGGCGCGTGAACTGCACGACGAACTCGGCCAATATCTCAATGCC
Source organism: Trinickia sp. (assembly GCF_035492435.1). Taxonomy (GTDB): domain Bacteria; phylum Pseudomonadota; class Gammaproteobacteria; order Burkholderiales; family Burkholderiaceae; genus Trinickia. The sequence continues at coordinate 35,302 of NZ_DATJJF010000112.1, read as the reverse complement.
ATCACGCTCGATGCCGGCCGTATTCGCGACCTCTCGGCGGGGCGCGAGGAAGAGATCCATCGGCTGTCCCTTGTGCTCATGCAAAGCGCGACGCATGTTTATCGCGAAATCGGCGGGATGATTCGTAAGCTGAGGCCCATCGGGCTCGATGAGTTCGGCGTGCCGACCGCTCTTGAGCACTGTGTCGATGGCTGGCGTGAGCGCTTGCCGGATGCCACATTCGCGCTTGCTGTTGACGGGGATTTCGATCATTTAAGCGACGCGCTCAACATCACGCTCTATCGGCTCGTGCAGGAAGGGCTCACGAACGTGTCGAAGTTCGCACGAAATGCGCGAGTCGAGATTTATCTGGCGCACGGCCCACGCAATGCTGATGGCTCAAGCGAAATCGTCGTCACGATGACCGACGATGGGCCGGGCGTCGACCTTTCACAGCCGCGAAAGGGACTGGGCCTGATCGGCATGCGCGAGCGCGTGGAGGCTCTTGGCGGAGAGTTTCACATCGCGAGCCGGCCGGGCGAAGGCTTTCTGTTTTGTGCGCGTGTGCCCGTTCAGGCCGGACTGCCGTTGCCGATTAATGATCCCAACGAAGGCGCAAACGATGCATCGTCCGATCCCGCAAAGTGAAGGCCGAGACGGTTGGCGATTTGAGCTAGTTGCACCCCATTGTTTGCACCGAATTTCTGGCGTATCGCGGATTGATGGTTGGCCACCGTCTTTTGACTCAAACCCAGCTTCTCCGCGATGCTCGGCAGCGTATAGCCCTGTACCAGCAGGCGCAGCACTTCGAATTCCCGCGCGGAAAGTTGCCGCCCCGGCGGCCCTTCCTGGATAGTCGCGCGCAAGGCTAACGCCTGCGAAATATCGGGACTGAGATAGCGCTCGCGTCGAGCCACTGAACGCACGGCTTCGACCAGCACATCGGGCGCGCTCGCTTTGGTCACATAACCGCGCGCGCCCGCATCGAGCGCTCGGCGCACGAAAATCGCTTCCTCATGTACGCTGAAAATGAGCACGTGCGCGTGCGGTTCGCGTGCGAGCATGCGCCGCATCGCTTCGATGCCGCTCGCGCCCGGCAACGCGAGGTCCATTACCACGACATTCGGTTGCAGCACGCAAAATTTCTGATATGCCTCGGATGCGTTCGCTGCTTCACCCGCGACGCTCACGTCGGGGCTGCGTTCGAGCAAACGCTTGTAGCCTTCTCGCACGACAGCGTGGTCGTCCACCAGAAGGACGGAAATGTCGACGGTCATGGCTTTTTTTCTCCTTCTCGTGGACCGGCGATGCCCCGGGGCGCATCGTTGCGAAAGACAATTGTTCTAGTGTGTCCTCTCGCCCAAAAGCATCGAAGCTGCGTGCAACACTTCGATCACTCGCTCGCGATGTGGGAAGCCGGCATGTTTTCACGGCCACATTCTCTTCAAAAGGCCGTCGCGGTCAATCAATTGATGCTTGAGCGCGCCGAGAAAATGCAGCGCGATCAGTACGACCATGGCCCACGCCAGAAAGCCGTGGAAAGTGAAGAAGACACGCCGCAGCTTTTGATCGTCCCAGCCCCACTGCGGCAGCGGAACGCCCCAAAAGCGCGTCCCGAACTTGTTGAACGACGAGCCGAAATAGCCGGTGAGCGGAATCGCCACCATGCCAACATATAAAAAAGCCTGCGTGATGCTCGCGGCGGCGCGTTGCCACGTCTGCATCGGCAGGTAAGGCGGTCGGCCATAAGCCAACCGCGCCCAAAAGCGAAGCAGCACCAGCAGGAAAACGGTCATGCCAAGTGACTTGTGAAAGTTGATGAGCGTCGACTTGAACGGCAGGCCTCGCGGAAGACTCACCATGTAAAAGCCGATGCACAGCATCGCGATGATGGCGATCGCAATGAGCCAGTGAAGTGTGATCATCGGTCGTGCAAAGCGATCGCTCGCTTCGCTGGTGGCGTTGCGCGTCTTCGCGGTTGTCCGCGCTGTGCTCATAACGTGGCTCCATGGTGAAGCAACTTCAAAACTAGTCTTTAACGATCAGTAATTCCCCGCGTCCGTCCACGGCAAGATCGCCTGCATAGCGCCGTGGCAACGCTCTCGTGTCGAGCGTCGCAAAAGCCGCGCTTTCGTGTGTGAGCGCGCGACTGAGCAGTAACCAGAACACGCCGAAGCCGTGGCCGCCCTCAGTAAAGGTTGGCGCGATGTGCGCGGGCGGATTGAGCAACAGCAACGTGCCGCGCCGCATGCCATAACCCAGATGTGCACCTACCTCACCGGCGATGCAGACCGTTCCCGCCACCAGCCGCGACGCCGCGAAATCTCCGGCATCGCCGCCAACGAGCACCGTGCCGCGCCGCATGCGATCCGCGAGACGCGCACCTGCGTTCCCGTGGATCGTGAGCACGCCGCCTGCCATGCCTTCCATGTCGCCTGGCAGCGCGCCGGCCGCGAAATCGCCCGCATTGCCGTGCACCGTGACGCGGCCGCCTTGCAACTCGCACGCAGTAAAGCGGCCCGAATTGCCCTCTATGTGCAACTCACCGCCGATCATGTTGATACCCGCATAGTCCCCTGCGTGGCCCCGGACGGTAAGTGTTCCTTCGCTCATGTTCGCGCCCAGGCGATCGAGCCATTGCGCGTCGCCTTCTATCGTGAGTGATGGCGCGTTGGCGTCCACCTGCCTGATACTGAAGAGATCGCCCAGCGTGCATCTCTCGCCGGCGCCTTGCAGTACGATGCGCGGCACATCATTGCATGAAGATGAAGCAAGCACGGCAGGCAACAATGTCGACGCATCGACACGAAAGCCAGGCGCATCTTTCACGCGTAAGGTAATGGCGTTCAAGCGCGCCTCCCGTCGATGCGCGCGGCTAGCTCGTGGAGCCTGAAGTGATAGGGGCCGAGCTTGCCGCCGTAATTGCCTGCAGAAATTCGCAATACGCCGCCTGCTTGATCGATTGACGTTGCGGCGCGGATGCCGGCAGTCATCGCGGCGCCGACATCCGCATCTGTGAGACCGTCGATGACGATTTCGAGTACGCATCCAACGTCGCGAGTTAGCTCGCTTTTCTTCGACAAGCCAATCAACGTGGGGCAGAACGCGTCGTTGGTCGAAGCCGCGGCGCCGGCGTATTTCGAGCCGATCTTGGAGCCAGAGCGAACCACGCCGCCCGGGAATGGCGTGATGACGTTGGGCAGCGTATGGATCGCGGCGACGGCAGCTTCGGCGGCCTTCAGTGCACTATCGAGATCGCGTGCGAGAAAGAGTAGATTTCCGCCGCCCACGGCTTTTACCGTCGCGACGGACTCCTCACAAACGAATTCACCATCCATCACGGGCACGCGCCAGTAGCGTATGCCGTCGAGTACCTTTGAAACTTGCCAGCCATCGCCAAAGAAGCGCAGGCCCGCACCAAGCGGTGCGTTATCGGAGAGCGGGGCATGCGTCGCTCTGGGATCGATGCCGTTATAGACTGCCGTGGTCGGGCACGTCAGCACGCATTGACCGACACGCCGTGCGATCTGTTTAGCCAGTTCCTTCGACGACACAGCGAAAATCAGCACCGACACGCCTGGCCTGCCGTCGGGCGTTTCATCGCGGGTGAGATCGCGTTCGACGCCAGCCTCGCAGCCACAATCGATCACGGAAGTCGCGAAACCCGTCAGCGAATTCGCTGCATGACGCGCCCACGTCCGCGTATGCGCCGTGATGATGAGGCGTGTCGCCTTCATCGGGAAGGCCTCGGCGAAGGTGTCGTCAATCTGTGTGTCGTTGATGCGCATGCACGTTACCCCGCGCTCGTGGCAAAGCATGCAACGGGCAGCAGCTTACCGCCGTTGCAGCATGCGCAGATTTCGTCATCGCCGATGGCGAGGTTCTCGAACCTGCTTGCGATATTGGCTTCTGCGAAAGCACGAACACGTTTCTCGATCGAACGGTCATAGTCGGGGCGAACATGGTGAATTCCGCCAGCCGGAGCGCGCAGCAAGGTGCCGTCGCGTGCGATCAATTCGCCGTCCTTGAACACGAACGCGGGCGATGTGAACATGCGCTCGCGATTGTCATCGTCGCGATATACGGCGATATCCGCCGCGGCACCCGTGCCTAAATGGCCGCGGTCCTTCAGTCCCAGCAAGCGCGCGGGACCGGCGCGCGTGATGATGGCAATGTCGTAAAGCGAAAATTCGCGCGTAATGTCCTTTAGTGTGCTGGCGGCCTGCGCGTCGGCGTGAAGCTTCGCGAGCTGGTCATCGCGGAAAGACTTGTCCATCAACAGGCGAATGAGATGAGGATAGCTCGTAAACGGCGCACCGTTCGGATGGTCGGTCGTCATCGACACACGCCACGGGTCATCGACGAGCAGAAAAATTTCGAGCCCGATGATCCATTGCAGCGCATTCACATAGCTCTCTTCACGATAGCGGAACGGCACCACGCCACAGCCCGCATCGCATTCGATATCGCCTAGCACCCATTTGCGTGGTCGAGCGAGCGGCACGTTTTTGAACTGCATCATCGTGTCGCCCGAGGCGGTCACCGTTTGGCCGAACATGATCTGACCGACGTCGATCGTCACATTGGCGCGCGAATTGATCGCTTCGGCGATCGCGCGCGCCCCCGACGAAAACTTGCGTGGGCCGTCTGCGCCATAGCTGTGGAACTGGATATGCGTGAGATGGATGGGCAGGCCTTCGGCGGCGTCCATCGTCTTGATGGTCGATTCGACATTGCCTGGCACACCGAGATTGCTCGCATGCACATGGAGCGGATGGGGCACACGCAGATCAGTGAGTGCGCGCGTGAGCGTCTTCAGCACATCGCGCGGCGTGATGTTGTAGTGCCGGTGCGGTTCGTCGACATCTAGCGAGCGCTGGTTGAACTTGAACGCAGAAATGCCGCCTGGGTTCACGACCTTCACGCCGAGGGCTTTGCTCGCGTTGATGGTCCAGCCGACGTAATCGCGAATGCGCTCGAAGTCTTCTTGCGCAGCAAGCATCTGCAAAAACAGCTCGTCGTTGCCCATCATCACGTAGGCGCCGTGATCGATGATTGGCGTATCGCCCATTTCCAAGTGGGCGTGGCGTGCGTTGGACGCCATCATCGCGGGCTCGAATGCGGCTGTGTAGCCCATTTCTGCATAACGGTAGCCGGTGGCGAGCGTGCCTGGCGCGCACACGCCGCATGACGGCAGACGCATGTAGCTTCCGTCGCCCACATCGTTGCAAACGGCACGCGGATCGTTACGGTGATCCTCGGGCAACAGTAGCCGAGACAGATTCGTCTTGCCGCCGCCGATATGGGAGTGAAGGTCGATGCCGCCCGCCATCACCACCATGCCGCCCGCGTCGAAATCGCGTTCGGGCGCGATGCTTTCGCTGTGTATCGCTTCTTGTTCGACGATGCGGCCATCGCGGATATACAAGTCGCGCCGCTCGCCGTCGATACGGTTGGCGGGATCGTAAAGTGTGCCCCCCCGTAATCGCGTGATCATGACGATCTCCGCGCGTTGATCAGTTCGTTCGCGATCTGCGCGACGCTGGGCAGGCTTGCTGCACGTGCAGCTGCAAGCCGTGTGACCACCGACGCATCGACGCGAAAGAGATGTCCACCGCAATCGATGCCGGGCGTCGCGACAGGAATGAACACGGTCGATCCATGGCGTGCATTCAACGACGAGAGCGCTGTTGCCGGATGACCGAGGACAATCATGGGCACATCGTCATTGAGCAAGACGGGCGGCAACTCGGGGGTGAAGCTAGAGATCCAGAGCATCGCATCGATCTCATGTCGACTCAGAAGCGTGTCGGTGCGATAGCGATGCGCGTCGTGATCGAGCGGCAAGCCGGCGGCCACGCGGGTACGCAGCGGAAATCCCGAAAGCCACGTCACGACCTGATTGACCGTGAGGGCGCCATCGTCGCCCGTGAGGGCGAGTGCGCCTGCGCGCGCGGTGCGATTGATCGCCTTGACGATGCGATGCAGCGCTTCGATGGCGAGCGCCGCGTGCGGGCCTGGCAGTGCCGCGGGCTCATAGACGAACGCGGTATAGCTGGCGGCGTTGATTCGTTCACTCAATGCGCCGAGTTCTTCTGTAATGCGATTCGAACCGATGGATTTGCCACCGCTCTCTAAGAGCGCCGACCATTGCGCGAGGAGCTCGAATGGATTCCCGCCTTGCAGCATCGCTTCGCTCGGGCCATTGAAGGCCGGGTCCGTTTCGCATCCGACGAAGACAACGCTCTGGCCGTGCTTCGCCCCGACGACACGCTCGTAGAAGCGCGGATAACGTCGCGATGGCTCGCATGCGAACACGACGAGCAGATCGGCTCGAGAGCGCACTTCCGAGAGCGTGGTGAATGCGGCGCCGCGGTCCTGCATCGCGAATGTGCCCGCGGCGAGCGCATCGCCGTGCAGATGATCGAGGATCGCGCCGCAGTGTGCCGCCAGTTCATAAAGTGCACGCGCGCCGGCGACATCGGTCGCGAGGCCGCCGAAGAGTGGGCGTTTCGCTCGCGACAGGATCTGTGCGGCTCGTGCGAGCGCCGATGCTGGATCGGCGCGGCAGCCGTCGATCATGGGTTGTGTCGGGTTTGCGTCCGCGTTTTCCAGGTGGATGAGCGTTGCCTCAAGCCGCGAGCACTGGGTACGCGGCGCAGCGAGACCTGCTGTGCCCGTCGAAACGAGTGCGATGTCGTCGCATAGCAAAGGGCAAAATGGACACGTCCAGGGTGCGTGCTCGTCTGCGCGAGCAGGGACCTTTTCGTGCTGGCCTGGATCGGCTTCGTGCCGAGAAGTGGGGGGCGCGTGCATGGTCGCGCTTTGTCGCAAAGTCTGTGCCATCGTTCTTTCCGCTTTATCCGGCTCCTACCCATGCGCAAACTGAGCGTCGTTTCGCAGGCGAGAGGTACGCCATTTCCGCAGGCCTCACCGCAATTCGGTGATAAGCAGCCGTCAGGCTAAAGAATGGTGCGCAGTGCAACACACTGTCACCCATGAATCGCACGATGCAACACCAGCTTGCCAACGGCTTACACCGTTAAATCAACAAAGCTCCGGGCCACGCCAGCATGTACCTCGCATGGCACAGATATTGAGTCACCCTTGCGACGAATAACGGCTTGCATCGAGGCAAGCGTGAATGGTCCCATCGTGGATTGCGGAAGCGACGAGCCAGGCGGACGCACCGCTCGATGAAGCACGTGCGAGATCGGCGTCATCGCGCACACCGCCAGCGCCGATGAGTTCTCGCTCACCGGCAACGGCACGAACGGCGGCAAGCGTGTCGAGGTCGGGCCCGGAGAACGCGCCCACCCGATCGAGTGTCATGACGATGACGCGCGACGGCCACCACGTGCTGCCCGCATGCGCGAGGCCCAATGTGCGCCCGCCGCGGAAGTCGAGCGAGAGAATGGGCGCATGACCTGCCTCGGTTGCCTCGGCGATAGCGTGCGGATCGCGCAAGGTTTCCGTGCCGAAGACAGGCACGAGCGTCGCGGGACTCGCCGAGCGCGCGAGGCCCTGGATGCGCTCGACGTGTGCACACATCGATGCGAAATCGGTGAAGCCAGCGTCGAGCCAGATTGACGCGTGAGCACCGAGCGCATCGCACAGCGCGGCGAGCGTCTCGGTATGCGCGCCGCGTTGCAGTATTGCGCCGAGATCGGCGATGTAAAGGGTAGTCGAGCCAGTAGCCGCACCTAGCGCGCGGGCGACCTCGAGTGGATCGCTCGTTGCGCACAAGGATGACTGGATCGGCCGATAGTGTGAGCGCTCGCCACGCACCGCGCGCACCGCGTGGTCGTCGAGCAGATCGAGAACGGGAATTACCTGCATGGATGGATTTCCTTTGACCACGATCTTTGTTTTCGAGTATCTCACGGGCGGCGGCATCGATCCGGATGTCGCGGGCACGGGCAGCCTTGCCGATCTTTCCGCGCTGATTGTCGAAGGCCGAATGATGCGCGATGCGATTGCGTCGGACTTGCGCGCATTGCCAGGCGTCGCGGTTACGTTCGCGAGCTCGCGCTTCGAGCAACCCGACGGCGCGCTCGCGCGCCGTTGCGCCGAGCGCGGTGAACCGGTCACGCATTTCGTCGCGCGCATGGCGCGTGCGCACGATTACGCGTGCGTCATCGCGCCCGAGTGCGACCAGCTGCTCTTGCGTTTGCACGATGCGGTCGGTGCGTCGCGCTGGCTTGGCTGTGCGAAAGAAGCCATTCGAGCGGCATCGAGTAAAAGTGCGACGGCCGCGCGTCTCGCCGCGCACGGTATCGCTGGGACGCCCGCGCTGAAGCCCGACGATGCTTGCTTGCACGAGGCCAGCCGTTGGGTCGTCAAGCCGGACGACGGCGCGGGCGGACTAGACACTTTTGTCTATCAGGATCTCGACGCCGCCCGCGTGGAGTATGAAAGGCGCGTGGCGGGTGGCCGCAATCCTGTGCTGCAGGCGTGGGTGGAGGGTGAGCCGCTTAGCCTGTCGCTCATGTGCGACGATGAGGGCGCACGGCTCATATCGATCAACCGGCAGCGCATCGGGATCTCGGAAGCGAATTCGGCCAGGCGTGAACGCATCGTGCAGTTCGACGGCGTGGAGGTCGACCAGATCGACCGGCAAGGTCCGCAAGGGCGCGCGCTCGAACGGCTTGCGATGGATGTGGCGCAGGCGTTTCCGGGATTGCGCGGCTTCGCTGGCATCGATGTCGTATGGAACGCGGCGCGCGGGCCCGTCGTCATCGAGGTCAATCCGCGACCGACCGTCGCCTACGCCGAATTGTCCAAGCGAGCGGCGCGCAATCTCGCGGCGGACCTGCTCGCCGCCCATCGCGTGCCGGGCTTCGATGGCCGCAAGACAGCTCATGCGTGCGGGGCCTCGTCATGAATGCCGGTCCGACGAACTTGATCGACAGGCAAACGTCCGTGTTCGGCTGGGACGTGGGCGGTGCACATGTGAAGGTATCGATGACGCGCCGCGCGGCGGTGCACGGTGCGGTTGCCGAGGTCATTGACGTGGCGCAATGGGCGTGTCCGCTCTGGCAGGGTCTTGCCCATCTGGAGCACGCAATCGATGGCGTCTTCGAGCGCTGGCCCGCGGCCGCGGAGGCATCGGCGCTACACGCCGTCACGATGACCGGAGAAATGGTCGATCTTTTCGCCGACCGTGCAGAAGGCGTGCGCACACTCACGCGCACGCTCGCACAACGGCTCGGGCGGCAGACATTTTTCTTTGCGGGCGGAACACGGGAAGGCGGCTGGCTCGCGAGTTCCGCGTGCGTGGACGGCTGGCGCAAGGTGGCGTCCGCGAACTGGCTCGCCACAGCGCAGTGGGTGGCGGCCTCGATGCCGGATGCGTTGCTGATCGATATCGGCAGCACGACCACCGACATTATTCCGATCGTCGCAGGGCGCGTTGCCGCGTGCGGATGGAACGACGCCGAGCGTCTCGTGAGCGGAGAACTCGTCTATCAGGGCGTGGTACGCACGCCCTTGTGCGGTGTGGCGCGTCGCATCGCGTTTCGCGGTGAGACCACGGGCGTGATGAACGAGTGGTTCGCGACGACTGCGGACGTCTATCGTCTGACCGGTGAACTATGGCCCGAGCACGATCAGCATCCAAGTGCCGACAACGGTCCAAAAACGGAGGCCGCCAGCCGCCAGCGTATCGCCCGAATGATCGGACGCGATGCGGCCGACGCAAGCGATGACGAATGGCGGCGGTTCGCGCAACACTGGCGGCGCGCGCAGTTGCGCACACTCGCGGCCAACCTCACGCGTGTGAGCGAACGACATCCGGCGCTCTTGGGGGCACCGCTCGTCGGTGCGGGATGTGGGCGTTTTCTCGCGGCGGCGCTCGCAGGCCAAAAATCGCGCAGCTATGTCGACTTTGCGCGCGTGGCGGGCGTGGAGAGCGAGGAAGCCGAGCGAGCCGAATGGGCGTCGACGTGCGCGCCGAGCGTGGCGATTGCGCTGCTCGCGTCGAGGGGGATAGAGAGCACGGCGAGCCACGAAACGTGTCTTGCCTGCAATGCGTCGTCGCCCGCTGCATGAGCGCTTACGTGACAAACGACGCGATCGAATCGAAGAGAACCGGGTGCGTGGCTTGACGGTGAGGCCCGGGCGTTCCATCACGAAAGAGGAAGGTGACCATGTGGGTGGTGAAAATCGGGGGCAGCCTCAGTCACGACCCGGCGCTGCGCGAGTGGCTGACGCGGCTTTGGGAGCTGGGGGGAGGGCGCGTCGTGATCGTCCCGGGTGGCGGCGATTTTGCTGACGCGGTGCGGCAGTATCAGAGCGAATGGCGCTTCGACGATCTCGCCGCCCACAACATGTGTCTGCTCGCCATGGCGCAGTACGCCATTCTCATGCAGGGTGTGGTGCCCGAACTCGTGCTTGCTTCGAATGAAGAGCACATCCGGCGTGCGTTGCGCGACGGACGCGTGGCCGTATGGGTGCCCACCAATCTCATGCGCACGGCGCCCGATTCGATGACCAACTGGGACACCACCTCCGACAGCCTCGCCGCATGGCTTTGCGCTTCGATCAATGCCGAGCGTCTGATGATGGTCAAGTCCTGCAATGTGCAGGCGGATGCGCCGCTGGAGACGCTTGCCGCGCAAGGTGTGGTCGATGCGCGGTTTCCTGCTTATGTGCGGGATGCGAATTACGTTGTCGAGATTCTCGGCAAGAACGATGCGGGCGTGATGCGGGACCGGCTGCTCAATGTGGAGGTTTGATCGGGGCCCCGTGAAGGCATGCGCAAGCCGTATCGACAAGCGGCTTGCTGCATCAATCTAATGGCCGCGCAACGCCGTTGCCCATTTTTCCACGCGACGCGGGTCGAGCCGTCCCGTTCGCCCGTCGCGCTCGTCGCATAGCGCGCCACGCAAACCCGCGATATCAGGTGCAAGCGCGCGAATCCGGACGAGATCGTCCCAACCGAGCGATCCGGCGAGCGCCGTCATCGTGCCGCGTGAACGTGCCTCGGCGAGGCATGCCGCTAGCGTGTTGACATCGACGCAATCGAATAGTGTGCGACCATTTTTGCTCGCGGTGTCGAAGACGATGCCCTTGAAGCCGAGCTGTGCGGCGAGCGCACAAAGCGCGCGATCCACACCGTGATCAGAAAGAAGCACCGGCACCACCGCTGCCGGCAAGCTCGCAAGGAATCGCAAGCAGTTTGCCGCGCCCGGCCCGGGCGTTACGCCGACCTTCACATAGTCGACCCCGGTCGCTGCGACGTCGAGGACGCGGGTCGCCATTTCATTGAGTGCGTCGTTGGGCAGATCGCCAATCGCAGCGCTGATCGGCCGCACTGGGTACTGCGCGCGAAGCGCGGGCACGATCCGGGCGAGATCGCCGATAAGAACGCCGCCGAGCGCGCCCGCGCCCGGCTCTTTCAGATCGATTAGTTCGGCGCCGGCCTTCGCGGCATCAAATGCTTCTTCTGCCGAGCGGACGCTCGCAAGCAATGCGGTCATCGTGAACTCCCGTGGAATGTGGTCCTACGCGCTTCGAGACCCCAAAGCGCCGCAAGCGCTTGGCGCGCACGAAGGGATCGAATCCTTCGCCCGATGCTGCTCGATGGCCTGGATGAGCCATTGCCATGCTTCGCGCTCCGCGTCGCCGGCGGTCTTGTCGATAGCAATGCGCAGATAGGCGATCTCGCTATCGACCTTTTCCGGCGGCAGCATAAAGAGCCTGCTCACTAGAACGGCCCCTTCGACGACGGCGGCTTGCGCACGATTGAAGCCAGCGAATGGCGCATGCGTCTCGCGATGGACGCACTCCATGCGCAACACCGGGCGCGTTGGGTCGTCCCGCACTTCGGCGAGACGCAGCTCCGTATGCGCGAGCGAATCGGCAAGCCGCACGCTCGGCACCGCGGTCGTGACGCGTGTCGGCCAATCGCGTGCGATGCCGGTCACGCAGCCCACGAACACGCGCACGTCGGTCGTGAAGTTGACCACGGCGCTCCTTGTGGCTAGCACGTTGTCGAGCGTAGTGGAGGGACGAAACGGCGCGAGGATCGTGAAGCCATCTTCATAGCGCACGCCCATCGGCGCGACATGCGGCCGACCATCGCGATCCGCGGTGGTGACAATCGTTTCGTAGATCATGAGATCGGGCACTTGCCGATATAGGTTCGTGACGGAGGCGGCCATCTAAGTACGCCCGGCAACGGGTGCGAGAAACCGCACGAGCGGAGCCGCATATTTCATGGGATGCGGCTTCGTGCAGGCTTCATGCGCATTTAGCGCGTGGCGATATACATCGTGATTTCGAGACCAAAACGCATATCGATGAAGCTAGGGGTGGTCCATTGCATAGCGTTTCTCCATGTGATGGTGAATCGTTGCTGAGACTGCTCGCAGTGCCGAAGGAGCGGCTGCCGGTCGAAAGACGCAAGGGCCATGCCAAAACCATCGACCTGACATGAAGCGTTGCCGAACAAGTTGACCAGCACAACGTTATGGCGAGTGCGACAAAAACGCAGCAAACTGTCCCATGGAAGCGCAAGGGGGAAAGAGGCACTCTATTTCTTGGTCGCCCCCGGCGCATGCCACCCGCTCAGATCCTGTTTGGGTCGATCCACCTCGCACCCCCAGTCGAGCGCCTGATCCTGATCGAAGCGCTTGCCGAGTTGCCATGCAATCTCCGCTCGTGCCAACTGCACGCCGAGATAGAACGCATGCCCGCCATCGTTCTCAACCCTCAACTCGGGAAACAGTGCGAAAGGATCTACCGAGACATGGTGCCCGTCGCGGTTATACACATGAATGCCTTCGGCCGACACCTGCACGCGGAAATTCGGATCGCGCACGGCTGCCGCGAACGCGCTGATTTCCTCGACGCTATAAGGAAACGGACGCCTTGCGTGTAGTGGCGATAGATCGTCGGTGATGCCTTTGGGCAGCGTCTGCGCTTGGCGTGCCGCATGCATCACCCGCCGCGCGACATCGGCTTCGCGCACGGCGCGCCGCGCATGCAGACTGACGGAAGTCGTCAGCACCGCTCCGACGCGTAGCTCCGCTGCCATGCCAAGCAGCACTGCGTTGATGCCCGTCGTATCCGCCTCTGTCAACTCGGTCACGTTGCCGATGCCCATCATGATCGGCACACTCGGATGATGCTCGCGCAGGGACACGTAGCGCGCGATCGAGGCCGCAAGTCCGAACGGAATCGGATCGAGAATCGGATCGGCAAAAAAACGGCGGCCGTGCCTCGTCATTTCTTTGATCGCCAGATCGAGCGAGGCCATGTCATGCGGCTCGCGTGGCACCAGTATCGGAGTCGATGAAACTTCATCTGCGATCCATAGCGAATCCGCGTTCAAGCTCATCAGATAGTCCGCGCCTGCTCGACCGCCGCGCAGCAGTTCTTCATTCGCCATCGAATCAATGCTCACGCGATAGCCTTGTTCCTTGAGCATCGCGATCGCGTCCTCAAGGTGCGGAAAGGGCGTCGCGGGCAGACAGCCGAGATCGATCACATCTGCGCCCTGACGCCTGTATTCGAGCGCCTGCGCTGCGATGCCGGAGAGATCGAGCCGTGGCGCATCGACGATCTCCGCAAAAATCTCCGTCTCGTATTGCTCCAGATCCCAGCGCTTGGCCTGGCGGCCAAAGAATTGCGGCAAATCCTTCACTTCCTCGGGGCCGCGTTCCACCTTGACGCCATAGTGTTCGGTGAGCGCATCGAGATCGCCACGGCAGCGTCCGGGTACGATCATGCGGCTCGTGCCTTCGGTTAAAGGCGGATTCACGCGTCTGCGAATGAGGTCGGCGGTCATGAGCCCCGCCACTTGGAGCCCGATCTCACGCACTTCCCAGGTAAACGGCGCTTTTGTTTCGGCCGGTGCGATGCTTTCGAGCACCTGATTCAGACTCGCCTGAGCGAGTCTGCCCGTCAGGAAGACGATGTGGTCCATGCGAGTTTCAGATCGGACAGGCGTTGATCGAGCGCAGCCTTCAAGTCGTCGAGCGAGCGGGCAACCGTGGTGTACGCAAATTGCGCGAGCCGTTCGACATGTTCGAACTCGATCGCGCGCGGCCGGACTTCGACCCACTCATGCGGCGTCTGCGTGATCACGCTTTTGGCGGTGTCGCAGGCGAATACGATGGATGGCACGCATTGCTTGCCGGCTTGCGCATACAGATTGGTGGGCAGCGTATCGGAGATGCCGAGCGCGCACTTGGCGACGGTGTTGCTCGTCGCGGGCGCAATCACGACAGTGTGATAGTCGCCGCCATACAACATGCCGACGGGCACGCTGCTCGCGCTGTTGTCGCGGAACACCTTGAAGTGCTCGCGCAGCTTCGGCACGGGCCAACGATAAAGCGGCAGCACTTCCTCGGCCGCGGAGGAAAGAAAGAGATCGACATCCGGCAGGTGCAACGCAAGATCGATCGACTCTTCGATCATGTGGCCGGAGCCTGTCACGCACCATGCGAAGCGTGCATCAGGCTTGAGCTCGTCGAGCCGGCGGGCGGGCGTGGGTTGCTCCATCATGCGCCGGCGTCAGTTTGCATGGGGGTGTCATACGATGCATGCGAAAGTCGGATATGCAGCCGATGCATCTTGCGGTACAACGTGTTACGACTGATACCGAGTGCCTTCGCGACGTTGCTCACATTCCAGCGATGCTCCCGGAGCAATTGCAGGACGGTCTGACGCTCCACGACCTGGATTGCGTTGAGTGTCGAGGTGTCGGCGTAATCGGCCAGATCCGCGAGCTGCGTGCCGGCTGCCGGCGCACGCGGCGCGGCCGGCGCTGCGTTTTGCGGCGTGCCGTTGACGATCTCACGCGGAAGATGCACGCAGAAAATCTCAGGCCCGTCGCACAGCGCAATCGCCATTTGCAACACATGGCGCAGCTGCCGGATATTGCCGGGCCACGCGTAACTCAGCAGCGCGCGGCGCGCCTCTTCGCTCAGCGCGGGCGGGCGGTCCGATTCCGATTCCGATTCGAGGATATGGTTGATCAATGCGAGCGCGTCGGCTCGTTCGCGCAACGGCGGCAGGTTGATTTCGATCCCGTTGAGCCGATAGTAGAGGTCCTCGCGAAACATACCGCTTTGCACGAGATCGATGAGATTTCGATGGCTCGCGCTGATCAACTGAAAATCCACCTTGACGATGGTTTCCGCGCCGAGCGGTGTCACTTCGTGCTCCTCCAGCACGCGCAGCAGACGCGCCTGCAACGCGAGCGGCATGTCGCCGATCTCATCGAGAAAGAGCGTGCCGCCGTTTGCTTGCACGATTTTGCCGCGCCGTCCTTCACGCTGCGCGCCCGTAAACGCGCCCGCGCGATAGCCGAAGAGCTCGCTTTCGATCAGATTTTCCGGCAGCGATGCGCAATTCACCGCGACGAAGGCGCCGGACCCGTTCGGGCTGATGCCGTGCAGGGCGTTGGCGAATACTTCCTTTCCGGTTCCCGTCTGGCCGCGTAGAACGATCGGTATCTTGCGCTGGATCACGCGCGCTGCGAGCTGGATCTGCGAGGCCATGCGAGGATCGCCGAATTCCAGATGCGCGAGCTTGTCGAGCCGGCCGCTCTCGCTCGTGCTACCGAGCGCATCGCGCGTGGTGTCCTTGAGCGGCGCTTTCTGGCGTGTGGCGCTCGGCGAGGCCGGCAGCCCATCGGTCATCAAACTACGCTTAGTGCCGTTTGCTCCGTTTGCCGCATCGCGCGGCGTTTGCGCGGTGAGAAAGAAGCGGCTGTTCGCCTTTGCGCTGTAAACCGTCACGGGATGGAACGAGCCGCGGATGCTGCGGGCGATCATGTCCTCGAGCGTTGCGTTGAATGCTTCCTCGATGCGCTTGCCGCACAATTCGTTGGGCGAGCGCAGATCAAGCTGGAAGAGCGCGCTGCGGCTCGCGGCGAGAACGACGCCCTCATCGCTGACGGCAAGCTTGCCCGCATGCAGCGTACCGACGAATTCCGGGCGGCTGTGAAAGTGGATCATGTTGACATGCCGGTAGCGCGCATCGATCAGACGATTTTCAATCATCTGCCGTGACATGCCGACCAGCACGAGCGAGTGTTGCTGCAGGAGCTTCGAGCGGCTCGTCACGTCGAGTGCGCCGACCACCGTGCCGCGCTCGTCGAAGATCGGCGCGGCCGAGCAGGTGAGCGACGTATAGCGCGGATAGAAATGCTCGCGCTGGCACACGGCGATGCAATCGCGCTCGATGAGGCACGTACCCATGCCGTTAGTACCCGCTTCGCGCTCGCTCCACAGCGCGCCGACGCGAAGACCGTCTGCCGCCACCGCCTCGCCGAATGGCACCGAGGACACCTGATGCACGATCACGCCGTCCGCATCCGCTAGCACCACGGCGAGCTCGGGGTCGGCCAGTTGCTGATACAGCGTGGTCATTTCGAGCTTCGAACATGTGATGAGGTCGTTTGCGGCGTCGCGGCGCTCAGCTAGCTCGTGCTGCGTCAGCACGGGCGGCATGACGAAGCGGGCAGGATCGAGCTGAAATTCGGTCAGGCAGCGAATCCAGGATTGCGCAACGGAATCTCTGGCGCGACGGGCGGCCAGCGGGTTGTTGACAATATTCAGCACTTCACGGACATGCGTGTCTACGTCAGCGAGTGACGACATGGGGGCGTGTCTCCGTGGCGTCTCTCGTGGTCGGTGTTTGAAAGTGGTTTGCAAGCAACTTGCAAACTTCTCGCGCGGACCCTCGACGCCGAATCGTTGTGTTTTATGCCCAAGCTCTCGGTGCTCTACGCTTGCAACGGCTGTCCGGATGCTAGGCGTACCTCGAGGCCGGGTGCCGGCTGCTCAGCAATGGCAATATTTTTTAGCGATCCGACCCGGTTCCCAAAAAGACTACATCCTATGGAGAATTGCTTCAATACGTAGTCGCATTAGGATTGTCTTTGCGCCCGATTTTTGCTTGTTTTTGCGCCTCATCGCTCTGACGCACGATGCGAGATGCGCCAAAGCGCCGATCAACGGCAGCAAATTAACCGGGCCGCGCTGAAGCGGCGAAAACACATGGACCGATTCGAGCCGATGCGCGAAGCCGTGCAGCAGGACACCGAGGACCGCGCCGCAATGGATATCGTGTACATCGAGGGACTGACGGGGCAGACGGTAATCGGCATCGACAATAGTGAACTGCATGACCCGCAGCCGGTCAGGATGAGCCTTGCGATCGGGGTGCCGTCGATTCGGGCGTGCGTCACAGATCGCATCGAAGACACAGTTAACTACGCAGCGGTCCGCGAGGCGATTCATCGCTTGCTGGCCTCGCACGGCGTCCAGTTGCTGGAGGTGCTTGCCGAGCGCATCGCGCAGATGATGATCGCCGACTTCGGTGCGCACTGGGTGAGGGTGTCGCTCGCCAAGCCAGCGAAGTTCGACGATGTCGGGGCGGTTGGCGTGCTGATAGAGCGTCGTTGCCGGGCAGGACGGGAAGACAGCGCCATGCGGGACCGCCGAGCGAGTCTCGCCTGGATTGGCACGGGCTTCTTTCCAAACTGAAGTGCCGGTGACGCCCTGATGGTGCCGCGCCGTCAGGGCGTCATGCGGTCTTCAAGCGATGAGCTAGAGCCCGCACGCCCAAAAATGCGCGGGACGGAACAGCGCCGGGGAACACGAGCGGGGTGAGCGCCAGAGACCGATTATCGGAGGGGCGCTGACAGATTATTTCTCGGAGGCGGCGGTTTGCCGTCCGAACCCGCACTGCCTGAAGGCATCCTTTTGCAAGTCACGAAACTTCTTGGTCTGCGCTCTCGCGCGATCGACGCGGAACTCCGCTCCGCCTTCGCCGCCCAACGTCGCATATTTGGAGAACGTCGACTGCTCGACGAAATCGTCGTAAGTGAGCACCTGTGCGATCTTGTCGATGGCGCAGGAACACTTATAGACATTTACGAAGTCGTGGCCGTTGTCATCCATGCAGCCGAGCACGTACTCCACGCGCCCCTGGGTTGGATAATCGTGGCCTTGGACCGAAGCGCTCCCCTCGGCATACGAGAATGGCGGAATCAGCGAAAGGCAGGCGAGCGCCATCAGTGCGTAGCGACGTGGAATCATGCGTTTAAAGCCTCGCTTTATCGTAGTCATGCTGCGTGCGGCCCGCTTCAGCGTTACGCGCAAGCCGCACGGCCAATCAGTTTGGCGAGAACGGATGTGACGACGCACCCTTGCTCGAAACCACTTGCGAGGCCTTCGGTTCGCCTGCAACGGCGCGCTCGATTGCCTCCTTCGTCGCCTGATAGTTGAAGTCGTGAATCTTCTGGTCGTCGTTCGCTTCCCAGTGGATGAACACGCCGACGCTGATGAACACGTCGTCGGCTTCATCGGCCGGGATGATGCCGCTTTCCACGCTGTCGGCCACCGCCATCGCGACCGCGCGCTGCGCCGGGCCGAACATCTGCACGGCCTGTTTTGCGCCCTTGATCGTCACCTTGTTGAAGAGGATCGTGTTCGGCTTGGTCATCAGATTCGGCGCGACGACGGCGAGCAACGACGTGAAGCCGTCCTTGTTGTTGGTGAGCGCGTTGCAGAAGGCGGTCTCGGCCGCGGAGCCTCGCGGTCCGATGATCAAGTCGATGTGTGCGACCTCGTTGCCATCGCCGACGAGCGACTCGCCTACCAGGACGCGGTTGATTTTGGCCATGCTGTTCCTCCAGTGATGTAGTTCTCGGGACGATCGAATTTGCTTTCGGACACGAAGTCCGGAAGGCGTGAAACAAGCGACTCATTTGCCTCATGCATTCGGCGAGCGACTTGCGTTTCGCAGCGCATAAGCCCGCAGTCCTTAACATGATTCGTGCCACTTTTTGCTTAGAGGAGGCGCGCTTCATGCCGCTTGCCGTCGAGCACGAGCGCGACGAAAAGCGCCGCCACCGAGAGATCGGCGCTCGTGCCCGGATTGATGCCGTGCGCCTTCAGGCTTGCGTCCCATGCGTCGAGTTCCGCGCTTGCCGATGGGTGTCCCGCGGCGCGCCAGCGCTCGCGATAAAGGGACGCGTCACGCGTGACACTTTGCGCCGTCGCCGTACCGTGCTTGCGCAGAATGTGCGAATCGGGCCAGGCACAAAGGAACGTCAGAAACACCTCCAGCATGGCTTCGTGTGGATCCGTGACATTCACGGCACGCGCGGCGTCGAAAACGTCCGTGAAGCCGTTCGCATACTGCCGTGCGATGCTGTCGCGTTCGGCGGCGAGCGCCATGGCTGCGCGCAGTCCAACTGTGGGCGGCGCATGCACCGTCTGCTCGGGCGCATCGCCGAGGCCACCGGGATTGGCGAATGCAATCGCGCGATAGGCGTGGCATGCATCATCGATATCGAGCCCGTCGAGCACGGCTTGCGTCGTGGCGTGCCATTGCGTGGCATCGAGCAGATCGGTCTGTCCGATGGATTTGATGCGTTCCAGCGCAACGCACAGCGGCGCGCAGAGCAACACGATGCCGAGGTTCGTATTGCAGCGGACCGCGTCGAACGTGCGGCGCACGGCATCGAGAATGCGTGCTCCCACGTGTGCGTCCGGTGAGAAGAGACCGGCGGCGGCCGCGTCCGCACTCGCGATAAATTGCGCTGCGGTCATGCCGTGCCCCGCGCTTGCGATGCTCACGTTGCCCGGTTTGCGCACTTCGATATCGAGCGCGCACGCGCGCAGGAAGGCCGCGCGGGCGTATGCGCGCGGGCAGGTGTCAGCGCGGGCCATCGCCGCTCGCTAGCGTAAGCGTAACCTGCGATGCGGCGAGCTTGCGCTCGAGCAGATCGTCGACGAGCCGCGCCGCGATATCGACCGGCGTCACCGATTGCAGCCCTCGCCACGCCGCGACGCCGTTCACTTCGAGCACAACGGGCCGTCCGTCGTCGGACGCAATCAGGTCGACGCCCGCGTAATCGAGTCCAAGCGCCTGAGTTGCGCGCAGTGCGATGTCCGCAAGCGGTGCGCTCAGCTCGGCGTGCTCGCAGCGCGCACCGCGTGCGAAGTTGTGGATCCAGCCGTCGCCGCCGACGCGTTTCATTGCCGCGACCGGTTCCTTGCCAATCACGAGCACGCGCCAGTCGAAGCCGGGTTCGCCTGCGACGGTTTCGGCCTCGACGTAACGCTGGAGATAAGCCACACGATTGAACGGTTTCAACGAAGGAAGCGTGGCACTCGCCGTTCCACCTATCTTCCTCAAGCCCTTGCCCTGTGAGCCGAACAGCGGCTTCATCACCAGCTGCCGGCCGGCCGCCGTCTCACGCAGCAGCACTCGTTGCGCGAAAGCCGCGGATTCGCACGCCCATGTTTCAGGTGTTGGCACACCGTAACGGTTGAGCAGAAAACTCGTCATCGACTTGTCGACGCTGTGTTCGATCGCGCGCGCATCGTTGTACACCGTCACACCGCATTCGCGAAGCGCGTGCAGGATCCCGAGCCGCAGGGTCACCTGTTCGAAAGTCCCCCCGGCGATGCCACGCACGAACACCGCGTCGGGTAAGGTGTGGCCAAAGCCCGGAATCGCGAGACCGTAAGGTCGCCAGCTCGTGTCGATGCGGCAATTGGCCAGATCGACGCAGCGCGCCTCCACGCCACGCGCACAAAACGCCTTTTTCAGCCGGCTGGTGTGCCAGCCCGTTTCGTCGGTCATGATCGCGACGCTCAGGCGCGTTTTCATGCTGTTACTCCGAGCGCTCGCCATTGCGTGTCGAGCAGTGCTTTGTTGACCTGCCCGCCGTGGTACGTAGCGCCGCTTTCGAGGCTCGATATCCATACTTCAGCGGGTGCGAAGAGTCCGGCATCGATTTGATAAAAGTCGTAGTTGAAGGACTTGAAGATCTCGGCGAACGGACGCCCGTAGTCGCGTGCATTGGACGACGGCAATTCGGTGGCGAGTCGCTTTGCAGCCGCATCGCTCTTCACGGTCAGGTACACGCGGCCGCCATACAGAATCGCGTCGTTCGTGCGGCCCATCGCTTCGATGCCGTCGGGAGCGGGCGGCGGCAACGGCGCGCTGCCGCTGCCTTCGACGATTTCCTCGAGCGGGACGCCCAGCACATGCGCTTTGTGCATTGCAACTTCGACGACGCGCGCGACGACTTGCACCGTACCCGCGACAGAGTGTGTCGGTGTCACGGCGATCACGAGGTTTTCGGGCGCGAGGCCGCAATCGTTCAGCACTTTGTCGATAACTACTTGCGGGGGCAGGCGGTCCACTTCCATCACCAGCGCGCCACACTCGTGCCGGTCGCGGTAGCCCAGCTCGTCAAAAAGCGCTTCCTTTCCCGCAAGCGCACGGGCGGGTCCCGAGCCGAGGGAAAAGAACTTCTTGCCACCTGTTTGCTCTTTCGTTGCGCTAAGGCTCCAGCCCGCGTATTGGCTACCGAGGCACGCGATCACCGGATTCGACGTATGGACTTCGAGATAGCTCGGCCAAAGCGGCTGCGGGTCAAAGGCGATGCGCCGCGCGACGTGCCCGAGCCCGCCCATGCAGATGCGTGCGATCAAAAGGCCCGCCTCGGCGCTGCCAGCGCAGTTCACGCCCGCATCGACAATGACCGTGCCGGCGTGCGTCTTCGTGACCTCGACAGACAGGCGCTTCGCGTTGTCGATGAGTTGCGCGACGAGCCGCTCGCTCGATGCATTGACGCTGATCCCGGACGGCGTGGTAGCAGATGAAATCATGGCTCAGTCCATTTGGATGCTTCGGAGAATGCGTGCGTGTTCGCGCTCCAGTTCGACGTGCAGCCTCGCCAGTGTGGGCGCAATGGCACTGACGGTGCAGACCGGCATTCCCGCCTCGATGCGCGTGCCTGCGAGTGGCACATCGTGACAGGCGGGATCGCTAAAGCAGGCGTCGCTCAAAGCGTGCGATACGGTAAACGTGAAGGGCGCGAAAATCACGCGCTGGCCTGCGCGCATTGGCAACATCGTGCTTTGAGCACAGCGCGCGCGCGGTAGCTCGCCGTGCAGGCACGCGTCCAGGTGTGCACCGATTAGACCGCGCGGCCACGCGTCGGGGCGTGCCGCTTCGTAGAGCGCCATCGTCGAAGAGGGACGCGCGTTGATCTCGAGCACGCGGAATGTGTCGTCATCGAGCAGGAAGTCGATGCTGTTCAGGCCCGTCAGGTTCGTTTTCCGGACGATCGTCTCAATCGCTTCAACGATGCGAATGGCCGTTGTCGGCATCACGTCGATCGGCCCAATGGAGCCCGCATGCACGAACGGTAAATGTCCCATCGGGATACTCAACTGCTCCGCAAAACCGATTACCACCGTTTCGCGGCGCGCCGCGACGAAGAGCGCCGACATCGAACGGCCCGGCGAGAGACGCTGGAAATAGGCGCCGGGAGCGGTCTCATCGACGTGCTCGGCCTGCTCGATGTGCGTGCCGCCGCAGCCATCCGGACACTTCACGAGCCAGCCTTGACGTTCAACCGGTGGCGTAAACCGCACTTCCGGGTGAGCGATGCCCGCGTCGTCGAGCAGCGCAAAAAAGCGCCGCGGATTGCGCACGGCGGCGGCTTCGCCTCCATTGCCGATGAAGCGCGGCACGCGCGGCGCGCGGGCAAGCTCGTCCGTGAGGGGTTCCAGTCCGCTCGTCACGACGAGGCCGAGCATGCGCGGCAGGTGCGCGGCCTGTTCGAGCGCGTCATAGAGACGCGCACGGTCTATTGAAAGACCGTCGCCGGCGATATCGAACCACAGGTGCGCATGCTCTCTGGTGTCTCGATCGCCGAAGACGTCGAGCGCGACTACATCGAGTCCCGCGCGGGTGGCCGATTGTGCGACGAGGCGCGCGGACAGTCCGGCCACCGCGATGCGTGGCGCGTGCGAGGCATGCGTGCGAATTGTCATGCGCTCTGGCCCGCGACAATAGCGCGGGCTTCGTCGAATGCTTCTGGAAAGCCGAGATAAACGGGTTTGCCACCCGTGCGCATGCGCAGGAACAGGCGATGCTCCGCCTGATATTTCACGTTGCCGATGGCGAGCGCACCGATACCGACCGCATCCGCGCGTGCCGCGCCCGCGAGCGGCTTGCCGTCGTCCATCACATTCACGCCTGCGATGCCTTCGGGTGGCACGGCGTTCACATCGGCGGCGATCAGCAGGTTCTTCGCATGGGCGAGATCGGCGGAGGTCATGACCTGCACGCCCGCTACGGCAGTGGCGAAGACCACTTCCGCGCGCGCGAGCTCGCGGTGCAACTGCTCGGGCGACCCGGTCGCGACACCCGAAGTTGCGATATCGAAGCGCCGATTGATCTCGTCGCTCACCTGCGTCGCGCGCGACTGGCTCGCATGGCTCGCCACCGCGACATCCGCGCCAAGCGACGCGGCCATCGCCGCCGCCACACGTCCCACTGCGCCGGTGCCGCCGAGAATCAGCAGGCGCTTGCCGCCCAGATCGACGTTGTGCACCGCCTTCAGATGCCTTTCCGCCAGTGCGACAAGCGCGGCTGCCGTGGTGTAGGCACCACTCGGATCGGTAAAGACCGAAACCTCGAAGGGAGGCACCATCGCATTGCGTGCACGCTCCAGCATGTCGGCTGCCTGCATGACATCGCGCCCCCCGATGAAGATGCCCGTGCGCGACACGCCTTTGGGGCCGCGCGAAAAGATGGCGTCCTGCGTGAGTTGCACGACGTTGTCTTCGTCGACATTGCAGTACGGCACAACAATCTGATAGCCCGCATCGGCTGCCATGTTGACGTCGAACGGGCTCATCTGGGGTGTGCTCGAGAACATGTGCAGGACGTAAGGTCTTTCGGTGGCTTCAGGCATGGCGATGGGCTCGTGGCGGTTTAAGGAAAGCGGTGCTTGCGACAACGACAATGCGGCTGCTGCGCGCGAGTGGCGTTCAGGCGGCGTCGGCCCCGTGATGGCGATCGGCGGCTTGCCACGCCGCGCCGCGATTTCGCCCCGTGGCGATCGAAAAGGTCAGCGGCGCACCGCGCGAAACTCGCCGGGCGGTGGCAAGGGCGCGTTCGGCTTCTTCCGGGCCGGCGACGAACGCGAAGCCCACCGGTCCCCACGACGTCTGTCCGATGCTGGCTTTTTGTTCAGCGCCAATGGCTTCGAGCGCGCGCGCGACGGCAGGACTCGAAAACACGCCTCCTTGCACTGGCGCGAAGTACTCGCCGATGGTCTGCTGCAAGGTGCTGAGGGCATCGGCGAAAACGTCGAAGTCGCTCTCCGCGACGGCGGGCAGGATGCGCATGAGCACGAGATGACTCAAATGTGCGGCGAGCGTCGCGGGAAACGGCGTGAGCGATGCGAGGCCGCGTCGTTCCTCGTCGCCGTGCAGGCCCTCGCGTGAGGTGTCGTCGATGAGAAGGATTCGCCAGGCCTCCGGAAACGGCAGGCGCGTAAGAAGCGGGGGGCGCTTCGTCGGCATGGTTGTGCCGCTCGGTTGCGCGGCGTTGCGGCCGCCGTCGACGATCAGGCCACCGTGATCGAATCCATGAATGCCAATACCGGAGCGGGCCCCGCGTCCGAGGATGCTTGCAAGTTCGGCGGTGCTCGCGTCGTGGCCCGTCACGCTCGCGAAGGCCGTGCCCAATGCCAGCGCGAGCTGTGTGCCGGAGCCGAGCCCCGTATGTGAGCGGGGGGCCGCATGGATTTCGACGTCGACGGAGCGGGGCTCCTGCAGTGCCGCTTGCAGTTGGCTGATGTGCTGAGCGATGCGTTCTCGCTGTGCCGCGGTGACGGCGCCAACGACCCGTGGCGCACCTTTCGTCGTGGCCGTGAGTCTCGCGGTGAGGCGCGTGCCGTGCCCTTCGATCGACAAGCCCACGCTTCCAAAAGCGCGGCCAAGGGAGCCGTTCGGATCGATGAAGCCAAGATGCAGACGAGCAGGCGTTTCGACGGTGATCGCCGAGGGCGGCGATAGACGGCTAGGTTGGGTGGGCATCGCGGGTTTAGGTCTTTGGTGCCTACTCGGCGGGTTTAAGGGCCTTCGCCTAAGGCAAAACCTGTACCAGTTATCGCGTTGCCCGGTTCATGAGAGCCGGTGTCCCATTCTGCTCAATTTTTAGCGCATTTGACACAGGTTGTATCGCCGCTCAGTCAGCATCGGCTTATAGGTAGTGCGAAGCGGCCACGCATCGCGATGCGAACGACGGTTCCTTTTAAGTCGGCACGGAATATGCGGTGGGCGTCGCTGCGCAAGGCGTCCGGCAACGAATCGGCGCAGCGTAGCCCGTTACCTGCATTGGAAGGCGCGCACATGCAACCTGGTAGCGAGGTCAACCTTGGGTTGGAGGCATCACTATCGTGGAGGAGACATGAACTTACGCACCGTGGTTCTTGGACTGGCGGTGGTTGCGACGGCTGGCCTGAATTCACTCATGGCGCAGGCCGATCCGCAACTCGACAGCCTGATCAAGAATCCTTCCAACTGGGCGGCACAGGCCGGAGATTATTCGAATCACCGTTATAGCCCGCTTAAGCAAATCAATGAGAACAACGTCGGCAAGTTACAGGTCGCATGGACGATGTCCACCGGCGTGTTGCGCGGCCATGAAGGTTCGCCGCTCGTGATCGGCGATACGATGTATATCCACTCGCCGTTCCCCAACAAGGTCATCGCCATCAACCTGAAGGACCAAACCTTCATCTGGCAGTACCAGCCCAAGCAAGACAACCAGGTCATCTCGGTGATGTGCTGCGACACGGTCAATCGCGGTCTCGCTTACGGTGATGGCAAGATCTTCCTCCAGCAGGCCGATACCAAACTCGTCGCGCTCGATGCCAAGACCGGCGACGTCCTGTGGTCGGCGCAGAACGGCGATCCGAAGAAGGGCGAAACCAACACCAACGCGCCGCACGTCTTCGGCGACAAGGTGCTGACCGGCATTTCGGGCGGTGAGTTCGGCGTGCGCGGCCGGCTTGTCGCATACAACATAAAGGACGGCAAGGAAGTCTGGAAGGCCTATAGCGTCGGTCCTGACAAAGACATGCTGTTCGACCCGCAGACCACGATGACCTGGTCCGACGGCAAGATGGTGCCAGTCGGCGCTGACTCGTCGCTCAAGACCTGGCAGGGAGATCAGTGGAAATACGGAGGCGGGACCACGTGGGGCTGGTACGCATGGGATCCCAAGCTCAACCTTGTCTACTACGGTTCCGGCAACCCCGGGACCTGGAACCCGACACAGCGGCCCGGCGACAACAAGTGGTCGATGACGATCTTCGCTCGCGATCTGAATACGGGGAAGGCAAAGTGGGTCTATCAAATGACGCCGCACGACGAGTGGGACTATGACGGCGTCAACGAGATGATCCTGGCCGACCTCAACGTGAACGGCAAGAAGGTGCCCACCATCGTTCACCTCGACCGCAACGGCTTCGGCTACACGCTGAATCGCGTAACGGGCGAACTGCTCGTTGCGCAGAAGTACGATCCGGCGGTCAACTGGGCTGACAGCGTCGATCTCAAGAGTGGTCTGCCGATTCGCAACGCGAGTTATTCGACGCAGGCGGCCGGTCCCGATCACAACGTGAAAAGCATCTGCCCGGCTGCGCTCGGCTCGAAGGACGAGCAACCGGCTGCGTTCGATCCGAACTCGAACCTCTTCCTCGCGCCGACCAATCACGTTTGTATGGATTACGAGCCGTTCCAGGTCGATTACGTTTCGGGGCAGCCATTCGTCGGTGCGACGCTTTCGATGTATCCGGGCCCGAACGAAAACGGCGCGATGGGTAACTTCATCGCCTGGGATGCTTCGAAGGGCAAGATCGTATGGTCAAAGCCGGAGAAGTTCTCCGTGTGGTCGGGTGCGCTCGCGACGGCCGGCGACATCGTGTTCTACGGCACGCTTGAAGGCTACATCAAGGCGGTGCGCATCAAGGACGGCAAAGAGCTCTGGAAGTTCAAGACGCCGTCGGGAATCATCGGCAACGTCTTCACCTACGAGTACCAGGGCAAGCAGTTTGTCGGTGTCTATTCGGGCATTGGCGGCTGGGCCGGCATCGGCATGGCGGCAGGCCTTGAAAAGTCCGCCGAGGGTCTGGGTGCGGTGGGTGGCTATCGTGAACTGGCCAGGTATACGGCGCTCGGCGGCACGCTGTTCGTCTTTGCCATCCCGAGTTGATTTGAAATCGTTGTGATGCGGCGGGGCCGGCCGCCGCAATCAGGCCGGTTCTGCCGCAACGGGAGAACCGGTGAAGCGACCACACCTAAAACATGTTGACGGAGTCAAACGCATGAAAGGCCGATCTCTTCTGGTGCTGTCGATAGCGCTCGCTGCGCTGCCCGCTGCTTTCGCCCAAACACCGTTGAATCCGGGGCAGATCCAGCCGGTGACGTACAAGGTCGTCGATGGCAACAAGGTTGACAACGGGACGCTGCTGGGCTGGCGTACCTGGCGTGCACTCGCGTGCGAACGTTGCCACGGGGCACAGCAGGAAGGTCTCGTCGGCCCGTCGTTGGTCGATGCTTTTAAAACGCTGGATAAGAACGAATTTCATCGCACCGTATTTGGCGGCCGCGTCGATAAGGGCATGCCCGATTTCAGCTCAAGTCAGATGATGCAGAAGAATTGGGAGAGTCTGTACGCCTATTTGAAAGGGCGCTCCGATGGCAAGATCAAACCAGGTGACTTGCAGGCGATGGATGTGAAATAAGCCGCTGGGCGACGTCTTCGCCTGCTTTCAGAAGAAGGCCACCACACCTGGAGGAGTCGATGTTTGATTGTGATACACGCCGCACCGCTTTGTTTCTCGCTCGGGTTAGTTTCCTTTCCGTGTTTTGCGCCGCGCTGGCAGGACAAGCGGCATTTGCGCAGAGTGCGGGGGGGCCGCCGTCGAATCTGCCGAACAACGATGGCGCAGATGGCGTGCTGCGCGTGTGCGCCGATCCGAACAACATGCCCTTGTCGAATCAAAAGGGCGAAGGCTACGAGAACAAGATCGCGAGCCAGATGGCTAGCGATTTCGGCTATAAGGTCGAATATACGTTCTGGCCGCAACGCATGGGCTTCGTGCGCAACACCCTGCGCGATAAAGTGCCGAACACCGAGCAGTACAAGTGCGATTTGATCATCGGCGTGCCGAAGGGCTACGATATGACCGCGACGACGCGGCCCTATCTGCATTCTACGTACGCGATGGTGTTTCCCAACACGCCCGAGTACGCGAGCATCAAGACACCGATCGATCTCATGAACTTGCCGCCCGAGCAACTGAAAAGGATGAAGCTCGGCATCTTCGTCAAAAGCCCAGCGGTGGACTGGCTTTTGAGCCACAACCTGATCGATCAGGCCGTGTCGTATCAAGAGCAAAGCGGAGATCCCGACGCATTTCCCGGTGAGATGATCGAGCATGATCTGACTGCGGGCAATGTCGATGCTGCCTTTGTGTGGGGACCTATCGCGGGATATTTCGTGAACCGCTCCGGCAACAAGGTACGACTTGTGCCGTTTCCGCCGCAACCTGGCATCCGCTTCGATTATGAAATATCGATGGGCGTGCGTTACGGAGAAAAGGCATGGCACGACAAGGTGGACAACTGGATTGCTTCAAACCAGCCGAAGATCGACCAGATCCTGACGAGCTATCAGGTTCCCTTGCTGCCGCTGCAACCGGTATCGGCGCAATGAGGCGCACTGTCGTGGCGGCGTGCTTGTGTGCCGCGATGGGCATTGCGAGCGCGTCGGCGTTGGGTGCGCAGGCGAACATTGCATCCAGCGACGCGCAGCAGGCCTCTGAGATCACATCGGCCGAGCGACTGCTCTTCATGCAGCCGCATCTTTCTGGTGTTGCGCCGCAGACCGAACTCGATTATGCGGTGAACTACTCAGGACCACCCGAAAAGGTCAGCGATACGGTGCGTGTGCGCGTAATGAGTCTGGGCAACGATAAAAACGATGCGCAGGTGACGGACCGCACGGGTCAGGTGGAAGTGCCGGGCGGGCTGCCTTGCAACCCTGTGATCGTTTATTTTCTGGAACACGACATTACGGAGATGCAGCAGCTGACGGGCGGCCAACGGCGTTATTTTCAAAACCGGGTTCGCATGGCGCTCGCTGCCGGACCAGCGATCACGCCGGTGTCAGGTGAGTCGCTCGGGATGTCGAAGCACGTCAATGTGCGGCAAATCGTGATACAGCCTTATTTGAACGATCCGAACGCGGCGCGGCTTTCACAGTACACGGGCAAGCGTTATACGTTCGTGTTCTCCGACGATGTCCCAGGTCATGTGCTCATGATCCGAACCGAAGTGCCCGGGCCAGGCAACGATTTTTCTCATCCACAGCAGTTTGAGACGATCGTTTATCAAGGGGCGTTCAAAACGCCGGCGGGAAGCCCTGGGAAGGCGGGTAATGCGCCAAGTGCTTCACGGTAAAGACTTCGCGTTCGTGGCTCGGACGTGAAATTAATCGTTCTTCTCTTCGCGCTGATGTGCTCGGCGATTGCCCGTGCCCAAGATCCGCTCGTGGTACAGGAAATCGCGCCGGGCAATTTCGTTCATCGTGGCCGTGACGACGTCGCCACGCGAGAGAACGGCGGCGATATCGCGAATATTGGCTTTATTGTCGGGAATCGCTGCGTGGCCGTGATCGATACCGGCGGCACGCTCGTGGAAGGGCGGGCATTGCGCGCGGCAATCCGTGCGAAAACGCCCTTGCCGGTGTGCTATGTCATCAACACCCACATGCATCCCGATCACATCTTCGGCAATGCGGCTTTCTTGGACGACCATCCGCAATTCGTCGGCAGCGCGAAACTCGCGCAAGCCGAGGCATCGCGCGCGGATAACTACAAGCGGGTGCTGAAACGCGAATTGGGCGATGAGGGGCAAGGCAGCGAAATCATCGGACCGACTCAGACAGTAAACGGTAGCGGCACGCTGGATCTGGGCGGCCGTACTTTGACGTTACGTACCTGGGAAACCGCGCATACCAATAACGATATGACGGTATATGACGAAAATACCGGCACTGCGTGGTTGGGTGACTTGCTCTTTGTGCGATGCATTCCGGTGGTGGACGGCAGCGTGGAGGGCTGGCTTCACGACATCGCCGGCCTGCGACAAATGAATCCTCGTCATGTCGTGCCGGGGCATGGTCCGATCGATACACCCTGGCGACAGGCGCTCGATGCTGAGGAGCAATACCTTTTGCGGCTGGCGCGCGATGTGCGCTCGGCAATCAGGTCGGGCAAGACCATGCAGCAGGCCGTGGATTCGATAGGGCTCGATGAGCGGGACAAGTGGCTGTTGTTTGACATTTACCAGCGCCGCAACGTAACGGCGGCTTACGCGGAACTTGAGTGGGAGCCGTAGAAGGAGGCCGATCATGAAAAGCACGTTCAGGCCCATTGCGAGAGTCGCGGCGGCGACGATTGCTTTGCTCGCGCCTTACGCAGCGCAGGCCACACAACCCGATGACGATCCGGACAAGGTCGTGCGCTGGCTTGACTTCAAGCAAGGCACGTTCAAGGATCGCACGATCGACGCACGCGGTGATGCGGTGATCAAGCTGGACGCTCCGTCTCGAGCGGCGGATGCGGCTGTCGTGCCGATTGCGATCAGCGCGCAGTTTCCGCAGACGAGCACTCACTACATCAAGGAGATTTGGCTTTTCATCGACGAGAATCCCGAGCCTTACGCCGGCTCCTTTCAATTCACGCCGGAGTCGGGACTCGCCAGTATTGAAACTCGCGTGCGCGTGGAGGACTACACTTTCATGCGCGTGATTGCAGAAACCAATGACGGCCACCTGTATAGCGCGATTCGCTTCGTGAAGGCATCGGGCGGCTGTTCCGCTCCCGCTGACAAAGACGACGATGCGCAAGAGCGCGCGGCCGGCGCGGTGCGCCTGCAGGTGCAAGGACAGGCCGTTGCAGGAAAAGCGGAGCTTGCGCAACTGATGGTCCGGCATCCGAACCGCACGGGCATGGCGATGAACCAGATCACGCGCAACTATGCGACGGCGTACTTCGTGCGCAAAGTCGACGTGACCTACAACGGTCAGCCCGTACTTACCGCAGATGTCAATTTCTCGATCAGCGAGAACCCCAATTTCCGCTTCTACTTCGTGCCGAAGGGGAAGGGTGAATTGAGGGCGCATATCGAGGACACAAAAAACAAACAATTTGAAGCGGCCGTGGCGGTCAATGTGGGGCCTGCCGCAGAAGCGACGACGATGAAATGACGGCGCGCGGTCTTCATTCGGGCTTGGGTGCCTTATTGCTTGCGGTAACCGCGATCGCACACGCGACGATGAGCGGCATGCCTTACCCGCGCGCGATTGCGCCAGGCGTATACGCGTTTTTTGGCGACGGTGAAGCCGTTGCACCCGCGAATCATGGCATCGTTGCTAACAACGGATTCATCGTGGGCGAAAGCGGCGTGACGGTAATCGATACGGGCCCGTCCTATCGCTATGGACGTGCGATGATCGAAGCGATTCGTGAGGTCACACCTTTACCGATCAAACTCGTCGTCATCACCCATCAGGCGCCCGAATTCGTGTTTGGCGCTGCGGCATTTCGCGACCATGGTGTGTCGATTCTCGCGCATGCGCGTGCTGCACAATCGATTCGCGAACGCTGCTCGATTTGCCTTGCGAATTTGCGTAAGACGCTCGGTGAAGTCGAGATGGCCGACTCGCGTGTGACCGTACCCGACAAGACGGTCGACGGCACGACCGAGATCGAAAGCGGGGGACGCAAGCTCAAGCTGCTGCATTTCGGGCCTGCATCCACGCCGGGCGATCTCGCGGTGCTCGATCTGCAAACTGGTGTCCTGTTTGCGGGCGGATTGGTCTCGAATGGCCGCATCCCCGAATTGCGCAACGAGCAGATCTCGGGCTGGCTGGCGGCGCTGGAGAGTCTGCACACCCTGAGACTGAGGGCGGTGGTGCCAGGCTTCGGGCCGCCCTTGGACAGCGACGGGATCATGCAGACGGACGTTTATCTGCGGGAACTCGATGCGTCGGTTAAGCGTGCTTACCGACGCGGCCTGAGTCTGATCGATGCGATGCACACCGTGCAGCTTCCTGCTTTCAGCGGTTACAAGCTCTATGCGATTGCGCAGCCCCAAAACGTACAACGGATCTATCTTCAATTGGAAAAGCCGTAGGCTCGTACCAACCGCAATTAGATCCTTATGCCGCTCGCGGCGATTTGCTTCCGGTTTGGGACACAACGCGCTCAGCCAGTGCGCGTGCAACGGCATCGATGACACTCGTCCAATCGCCAAGCGTCCGTTGACGGAAAAGCCTGACACTCGGATACCAAGGGCTGTCTTCTCGTTCGAGCATCCAGCGCCAGCAGGTATCAAGGCGATTCAGAACCCACACCGGCTTATTCATCGCGCCGGCGAGGTGTGCCGTCGACGTATCGACAGCGATCACGAGGTCAAGATTATCGACGAGTGCAGCGGTGTCGGCGAAGTCGTTCAGCTCATTGGTCCAATCGATGACACGCCGGCTCGCTTCATGGGTCTCACATGCAGCAGCGAGTTGCACCGCGGGCAGCCCTTTTTGCAGGCTGAAGAACTGCACGCCCGGCACCTCGACAATAGGTGCAATCTGCGCAAACGCGAGCGAGCGCCGCGCATCGTTCTTGCGTAGCTCGGGAACGTGCGGGCGAGCGCCGCCGGCCCATACAAGCCCGACTCTGAGCGGGCGCGCGTCGCCGGTCTGCGCATTGCCTTCGATTCGATTGATACAGACTGCGAAATGTTCGGAGTCCTCAGCATTGGCAAATAGATAGGGCGTCCCGGCGGGAATCGTTGCGAGGTTTGTCCGCAGTGCAAGCGGCAGGCTCAGCAACGGGCAGTGGCAATCGAAGTGCGGCAGTGGGTGACCTGCTTCGACCAGTTGCGCGATACCTTCGAGCCGTGTCAGCAGCCGCATGAGCTCGGGCTGCACTTCAAGGATCACCCTCGCGCCGAGTTGTGCAACCGATGCCGCGTAACGGCAAAACTGCAATGTGTCGCCGAGCCCTTGCTCCGCGTGCAGCAAGATGGTCTTGCCCTCGAGCGACGTCTCCCCGAGCCATAACGGTGCATCGAATACGCGCTTCGTCGCCTCGATGCGCCTTCGTTTCCAACGCCATTCATACTCAGCCCAACCTGTCTCCAACTGTCCCATTTGCAGCAGGCACAATGAGCGATTCCAACGCGTTTCAGGCGCGTCGGGCGCAATCGCGAGCGCACGTTCGTAGCACGTCAGCGCATCGTCATGGCGGCTTTGATCGGCGAATGTCAAAGCCAGATTGTTCCAGGTATCGGCCAGTCGGTCGGATACGGCGAGCGCGCGCTCGTACGACGCCTGCGCGTCCGAAGGCCGGTTCAAGTCGCTGAGCGCATTGCCCCGGTTGCTCCACGCCTCGGCGTATTCCGGGCGCAGCGCAATCGCCTGATCACAGCTAGCAAGCGCGTCTGCCGGCTGACCGAGATCGCGTAAGGCGCAGCCGCGGTTGTTCCAAGCCTCGGGAAAATCGCGTTTGGCGGCTAGGGCTTTTTCGAAGCTCGTCAACGCGTCAGCTGGACGGGCAAGCGCGGCCAACGCCATGCCCCGATTATTCAGCGCATCCGGGAAGCCGGCTTTGAGCGCAATCGCGCGATTGGCGCTCGATAGCGCTGCATCATGCTGGCCCAAGGCATTCAATGCGAATGCCAAATTCGAGTGGATGGGCGCTTGCGTGCCGTCGATCGAGAGTGCCTTTTTCAAGAGTTCCGCGCCTTCGTCGATGCGTCCGGCTTGCAAGGCCAGGGCAGCGAGCAACTGGAGCGCATCGAAATGGCGCGGGCGCTGCGAGAGGATTTCGCGGTAGAGCTCCTCCGCGTCGGCGAGCGCACCGTTCTCATGCAGCGCGACGGCTTGTTGAAGGAGGGTGTCGAGTTGTCGTCGGTTGGCGGGCTTGCTCATACGCAGAAGAGGCTTGAGATGTGGCCGTTTTTGCTTTGCCACTAACCCGTCATTGGGGCGGAAGCGATCGCACGTCGACAGTCGGAGTTTGGCCGTAGCCGTCGCTCAACAGATAGTCGACGAAGAGCGCTGCGGCCTGGTCAGGCGAACTCAACTGCCCGTCTTCTTTCAATGCGACAAACTTATCGCGCAAAGGAAAACGCGATTCGTCTGCACTGCGAATTTCCACCTGCATATCGGTATCGATGATGCCGGGCGCGATGGATGCGATTCGCAGTGCGCGTTCGGCGTCGAGTGCGGCCGCGCGGGCATGATGGTCGAGGGCGGCCTTCGTGGCGCAATAGACGTTCCAGCCCGCATACGCATTGCGCGCCGCACCGCTCGAAACGTGTGCGATGCGCCGGTCGGGTACATCAGCGCTCGCGGCAGCAAACGCGCTCGATAGCATGAGCGGCGCAGCGACGTTCAATGTGACGGCACGTGCCACATCGGCCGGCGACTGCGCGCTGCAGGGCCCGATCGGTTGTACGCTACCGGCGTTGTTGATGAGCACTGCACGCTCTGCGCCATGCAAAAAGCGCTGCATGTGTCCGTCGGCGAGCCATTCCTCGACGCTATGCGCGTCAGCGAGGTCGAGTTCAATTTCATCGACTGCTCCGGGAAAGCGGGCAGCAAGCGACGGGTGGCGCTTTCGGGCCACGCCCAGCAGAGCGAATCCGCGCGCAAGCAATGCTTCGGACATTGCCGCACCGAGGCCGCGCGTATGGCCGGTGATGATGACCTTTGAAACAAACGAAGTGGTAGGTGTCATGACAGCTTCAGCAAGTTGGCGATGTTGTAGGCGCACAGGATATCCGACGTGCACAACGTCGATCCTTCGATCGCACATCGCACATCGCACTCGTGATTGGAGAAGTAAATGTAACGAGCTGGCCCCTGGCGATGCCAGGGGCGCTTGGCTTTGCTCGGGCAAGACGGGCAGACCCGGCTGGGATGCCGTTTTGGCACTGCAGCCTGTGCTTAGCGCATGGCCGGAGTTTGCGTTCGCACTGCTTGCTTGATGTGGCTTGACTTACTTCATGCAGCCGCTGCGAGCGACGGATAGTCGATATAACCGACCGCGCCCTCGGCGAAGAAGGTATCCGGGTTCGGCTTGTTGAGCTCCGCGTCGAGCTTGAAGCGCGCCGGCAAATCAGGGTTGGAAATGAAGAGCTTGCCCCACGCAACAGCATCGGCTTCCCCGGCATCGAGCACATGCTCGGCCGTTTCTTTCGTGAAGCTTTCGTTGGCGATGTAGGCGCCGCCGAACTGCTCCTTCACAAATGGACCGATGCGATTCTCGCCCAGCGATTCGCGTGCGCAGATAAAGGCGATACGCCGCTTGCCGAGTTCGCGCGCGACGTAACCAAACGTCTCGCTCGGATTCGAGTCGCCCATCGAATGCGAGTCGCCTCGCGGTGCGAGATGCATGCCGACACGC
>NZ_DATJJF010000111.1:0-12221 GCF_035492435.1 Trinickia sp. | reverse complement strand
GCCCCATTGCTACGTGCCTGCCTGCTCGACACGTCCGACGCCTCCGTGCCAACGATGACAGGCACTTATCGCCTGGCCCAGCCGCTCCTTGCTTACCTGACAGGTATTGCCGCCCCGCAGTTGCGAATCGACGAGGTGCCGCTAGTGGAACTGGAGGAAGACGGCGCACTGGAGGATCAACTGATCGACGAGGAGACAAAACGCCAACTAACCCGTTTCATCGAAGCTTCAGCAGACAGCCGATTCGCCTCTCAGACGTTTCTGTTACTTCTGCAGGGCATGGATTCCGCACTACTCAAAAGCTTGTGCGCCGCGATCTTTGCCGAACTCGGCTACGCAACAGCTGAACTCGATGGCAAACGGCTCCGGCGCGCCTACGAGCGATGGGGAGGACGACATTCAACGCTCGTGAATCATCTCCGGGTACTGTGCCGCGATGCGGTACTTTGCAACACGGTCATCGTCCTAACCGACTGCCAATCCCTGATGGGCAGCATCGAAGGCGAATCGACTGACGACATCCTCGACGAAGTGCTGCACATGCTCTTTGACATGCATCGCTACGTGGTCGTGCTCAACCCATCGCTACCCCGCGTCCTGGAAAGCGCACATCGTTATTTGGATCATGGCGTGATGCCATTCCGCTTGCGCATCGATGCCCCCGATGCCGACCTGCGCCGCCGCGCTTGGATCAAACACGCGGCGCGCTACGATCTCGAGCTTGATCCAGAGTTCATCGAACAATTGGTCGATGGCTTCCACTTCACCGAGGAGCGCCTCCCCATCCTCCTCAAAGAAGTAGCGACAAAAACGCTGCTACTTGATTTACCCAACGTCAAAGATCTAGTCATCGAGGCGTGCCGTGCCGAGGCGCAGTCCGGGCAAATCGGCGTCGCCAAAGAGCTGAAAACCTCCTACCGGCTGC
This sequence comes from Trinickia sp., assembly GCF_035492435.1. Classification (GTDB taxonomy): domain Bacteria; phylum Pseudomonadota; class Gammaproteobacteria; order Burkholderiales; family Burkholderiaceae; genus Trinickia. The sequence goes on along the minus strand of NZ_DATJJF010000111.1, from coordinate 11,296 downwards.
GGGACGTCATCGCACCGGAGCATACGCTCGACTTACTGTCCGAACTGCTGACCCATGTCCGATATCGCCGGCGCGTCGTCGAGGAATGGGGATTCGCCCGCCACAGCGGCAACCGCAATGTGACCGCCGTGTTCCACGGTCCGTCGGGCACGGGCAAGACGATGGCCGCCTCGATGATCGCAAACGAGTTGGGTCTCAGCATTTATCGCGTCGACATGGCGAGCATACTGAGCAAATACATCGGCGAGACGGAGCGCAATCTCGAGCAATTGTTCGAGCGCGCAGAGGCAATGAACGTCGTCATCTTTCTCGATGAAGCGGAAAGCCTATTCGGCAAGCGCACGGAAAACAAAGACGCACACGATCGTTACGCCAATTATCAAACCGCCTATCTACTGCAAAGGATCGAGACCTACGCCGGGTTGGTGATCTTGGCGACCAACCTGCTGGGAAACATCGACAAGGCTTTCTTGCGCCGCTTCAGGTTCGTCATCAACTTCCCGTTTCCCACAACGGAGCAACGTAAGACGCTTTGGCGCCAAGCGTTCCCGTCGGCCACGCCGATCGCGGACGATGTCGATTTCGACTTGCTGGGAGAAAAGGCGGTACTCGCTGGCGGCAGCATTCAAACCGCCGCGATCAGTGCGGCGTTTCGCGCAGCCGCGCAGGATGTGCCCGTGTCGATGCACCATATCGTGAAGTCCATCGAGCGCGAGTACACGAAAGGCGGCAAAGTGTTTGTCGCTTCGGACTTTGGCGATGCCGCAATCGTCTATCTATGACGCGAAACCGGTTTCGATTCCGCGCGATGTCATTACACGGCTTCAGTCATCGGCCTTGTATCGTTGATCGAGACTGTCGAACAACGGCTTTTGAACCAGCCGCTGGCGCTCGCTGAACGGCGCGACAAGATTGGGGTCTTCCTCCATTCGGCCTCGCTCACGCAATACGCTGAAGGCCTGCTGCATACCACGCACCGCGCCTTGAAGCGCAACATTTGCATAGAGCACGATCCCATAGCCGATGGCGGCCAAAGCGTCGCGATCCTGCACTGGCGTTTTGCCGCCTACGACGATATTGATCAGTAGCGGCTTCTCGAAAAGGCCCGGAAGCCGCTCGATATCGGCAAGCGTCTCCATCGCCTCGATAAACAGCACGTCGGCGCCGGCTTCGACGAAACGATGCGCTCGCTCTATCGCCTCATCGATGCCATGTGCAGCCGCTGCGTCGGTGCGGGCGATAACAAGAAAATGATCGTCCTCGCGTGCATCGACGGCCGCCTGAATTTTTCCGACCATTTCGCTCGCGCTGATCACGTTCTTGCCGGCGAAATGCCCGCACTTCTTCGGCATGACTTGGTCTTCGATCTGAACCGCATCGGCACCGGCACGCTCGAGCGTGCGCACCGCTTGCCGAACATTGAGCGCATTACCGAAACCTGTGTCGGCATCGACGATCAGCGGCAACTCCACCGCGTCGCGCACGCGAGCCGTATGCTCTGCGATATCTGTCAGGCCGATGAAGCCGAGATCGGGAAGACCGAAGGACATATTGGTGACGCCGGCACCCGTCAAGTAGACGGCACCGAAACCCATGTCCTCGATGACACGAGCGCTCATGGCATTGAATGCCCCAGGCACCAGCAGACCTTGCCGTTTGGCGATTTCGGTGTGAAAGCGTTCTCTACGGGATGCGGCGGATGAGCTCATGGTGTTCCTGTTCCTCGTATTCGAGCAAGACGGCGAGTTCAACAAACGCTAGGAATAAGAAAGGTTCCCGTTATTTCGGATTTGACAACTGATCATTGACTGCCGTGGCGGTGCTGGCGTACATGCGCGGAGAATCCTTCGGCACTAGAATAACCGCGCTTCGAAACCCGAGTATATCCACGGAGTGCCAATTGAGCACAATCGCTTTATCGGTAAATGGGCAGACGAAGGAAGTGGACGTCGATCCGGACACGCCACTCCTTTACGTACTGCGCGACGAATTCGAGCTGCGTGGTCCGCGTTTCGGCTGTGGCCTCGGCCAGTGCGGTGCGTGTACCGTCATCATCGACGGTGGGGCGGTGCGCTCCTGCGTCTACCCGGCGTCGAGCGCGCAGGGCCAGAAGATCACCACGCTTGAAGGCCTGGGTTCGACAAGCAAGCCGCATCCGTTACAGCAGGCTTTCATCGACGAGCAAGCGGTGCAGTGCGGCTACTGCATCAACGGCATGATCATGACCGCCAAGGCGCTGCTGGACAGCAATCCGCATCCTACGGAAGACGAGATCAAATCGGCGCTGGCGGCGAATCTGTGCCGCTGCGGTACGCATACGCGCATCGTTCGCGCAATTCAACGAGCGAGCAAGGAGACGGCATGAGCGACGTCGTGGTTCCCTCATCACTGTCCCGACGCGGTTTCCTGAAAGGCACCGCAGCGCTGATCGTTGGGTTCTCCTTCGGCGGTTCAGCGTTTGCCTATAGCAAAACCGAGAAACCGGGCGCACTCGCTCCGGGCAAAACGCTCGATCCGAATACCGTCGACGCATTCCTGTCGATTCATCCCGACGGCACTGTCACCGTATTCACCGGCAAGGTGGATCTCGGAACCGGCAACATGACTGCGCTTGCACAGGTCGTTGCCGAAGAAATGTACTTGCCGATGGAAGCGGTAACGATGGTGCAGGGCGATACCGCGTTGACCGTCGACCAAGGGGCGACGAACGGCTCGATGTCGATCGCAGGGGCCGGCGTGCAATTGCGTCAGGCCGCCGCCACCGCTCGCGAAGCACTACGGCGGTTTGCGATGCGCAAGTTCAACGTGGAAGGCACTCAGATCGCGTTTGCCGATGGCAAGGCAGCTGTGGTCGGCACACCAAGCCGATCGCTGTCGTATGCCGCACTGCTGCAGGGTGAACACCTCGAATTGGCGCTTGATCCCCATGCGCCGCTCAAGGATTCTCGCGAGTATCGTCTCGTCGGCAAGCCGTTGAAGCGCGAAGACATCCCGCCTAAGGTCACAGGCGAATTCGTCTACATGCAGGACATGCGTGTGCCGGACATGGTCCATGCGCGTGTCTTGCGTCCGGACGCGTACGGCGCCCAGCTCGTGTCGGTCGACGACACGGAGGCACGCGCTGTTTCCGGTTACCTGCAAACCGTGCGCAAGGGTAACTTTGTGGCCGTCCTTGCACGCACGGAGTGGGGTGCGATCAAAGCGTCGCGTGCGCTCAAGGTGACGTGGTCCGCCTGGTCCGGATTGCCTGAGCAGTCGCACATCTATCAAGCGGTGCGTGAACTGAAGGTGGCGGACCGCGCGACGGTTGCGAAGACGGGCGACGTCGAAGGCATTTTCGCGAAGTCGGGCAAAGTCGTCAGAGCCACCTACGAATGGCCGCTCCAGACGCATGGCTCGATTGGCCCCTCTTGCGCGATTGCGCATTTTGCGGGCGGCAAGCTAACGCTATGGTCGCCTACGCAAGCACCGCATATGACGCGCGATCAGGTCGCCGCGATGCTCGGTCTGGCGAAGGATGATGTGCGCCTTATCTATGTCGAAGGGGCGGGCTGTTACGGTCGTAACGGTCATGAAGACGCCACTGCCGATGCAGCCCTGATTGCGCACGAGACGGGGCTCACCGTGCGTGTGCAATGGATGCGTCAGGACGAGCACGGTTGGGATCCGAAGGGGCCACCTGTCGTGTCCGATGCTTCGGCCGTCCTTAATCCGGACGGGACCATTGCGGCATGGCACTATGAGACGTGGGTGCCGCAGCGCGTTTCAGCCGATGTGCCGCTCTTGGGCGCTGAACTGACTCGACAGTCGAAAATGGTGGACGAGCCGAACAACCCCGGCGGCATGGAGTTCAATTCGACACCCTCCTATGTGATCCCGAATGTCGAGGTCGTTGTGAATCGCACAGCGACCACGCCGCTACGGCCGGCATGGCTGCGCGGCCCGGGCCGGCTGCAGCACACGACTGCGAACGAATCCTTCATGGACGAGTTGTCGGTAGCCGCAGGCATGGATCCGGTCGAATTCCGCCTCAAGCATTTGCAGGATCCGCGTGGCATCGAAGTGTTGAAGACGGCCGCGCAACGTGCGGGTTGGAAGCCGGGTCCGCTGCATGCGGATGCTGCACGAAAGAGCGGGCCGGTGGTTACCGGGCGCGGCGTGGCCTACGTCTACTATCAGCCGAACCGCACTTATGTGGCTGCGGTTGCCGATGTCGAAGTCAATCGCGAGACCGGCGTCGTTTATGTGCGCCGGTTTACGATCGCTCATGACTGTGGGCTCGTGGTCAATGCCGATGGTGTGCGCAATCAGATCGAAGGCCAGGTCGTGCAGACGATCAGCCGTGCGCTGCATGAGGAAGTGAACTTCTCGCGCTCCGCGGTGACGAGCGTTGATTGGGCAAGCTATCGGCTGCTTTATTTCCCTGAGATTCCGCAGACGATCGACGTCGTGCTGATCGACCGTCCGGACCAGCCGCCACGTGGCGCCGGTGAGCCGGCCTGTGCGGTCGTGCCGTCGGCCATCGCGAGCGGCATCTACGATGCGTTGGGGGTTCGGCTGCGTACGGTGCCTTTCACGCCGGAGAAAGTGAAGGCGGCGCTCAACAAGGCGTAACACAGCAAAGCGCGCGCGGGCGGCCCGAGAGGTTGACGGCCTCTGCCGCTCGCACGCACGTGGCTGATCGTTGCCGCCTTCGTTTGCTCCCCGGCTTGTGCTACGTTGGTGTGTGCGAGCCGGGGATGATCATGACGGTGAGTGGCGGACATTGCACGGCTGGGTTTGCTTCGCGCTTCGCGCCGCGGCGATGCGTATCGATGGATCGACACGGGAGGCTGTGACGATGAAGACGACGGCAAACGATGCTGCCGGTGCGGCGAAAGACAACATCGGCGAAGCGGGCGCCGCGGGCCCGCGAATTCTTTCGCTTAGCGCAATCACGCTGGCGACGCGCGACATGGAGCGTGCGGTGCGTTTTTATGAAGCGCTTGGCTTCCTGCAAAAGTATGGCGGTCCATTCGAATCGTTCACTTCGTTCGAGCTCGGCGGCACGTTCCTCAACCTGATTGCCGACGCCCGTGGGCCGGCGGGTTGGTGGGGCCGCGTCATCGTGTATGTGTCGGATGTGGACGCCATGCATCGCAAGGCACTCGCGGCCGGATTGGTCCCTGAGTTCCAACCATTGGACGCCCCGTGGGGCGAACGGTATTTCCACATCGTCGATCCCGACGGCCACGAGCTCAGCTTTGCCAAGCCGCTCGTCTGACGAAATCTTGCAGGACTCCTGAGCAGTCAGACTCCGCGCGCGTGCATCCACCAAAGCAGCACCGACAGCGATACAAGCGAACCGAGCGTTGAGAGCAAAATCGTCTGCGATGTCACGCTCGCTTCCCGTCGGTAGAACTCTGCGAGCATGTACGGACCCGTTCCCGTCGGCAGCGCAGCGAGCAGCACTGCGACATCAGCGAGCGGCGTTGGCAGTGCAAATACCCGCACGGCAAGCCACCAAGTGAGGATCGGTTGCGCGATGAGCTTGACGATGCTCAGCACGAGCGCCGCGCGGGGCGCCTCACCCACCGGGCGCCGTTCAGCGAGAAAGAGACCGAGACTCACAAGCGCACAGGGGCTGGCCGCGCTGCCCGCCAGCTTAAGGAACGTCTCGGCACTCGCCGGCAATGCGGCGCCTGCAGATGCGACAAGTGCACCGAGAACCGGCGACACGATGAGTGGATTTTTTACGAGCGATAGCAGTACCTTTGCGCCCACCTTATGCAGCGCTTGCTCGCTTTGCAGGCCGATCTCCATCAACACAATCGCGAGGGCAAAGAGGACACACGCGACGATGATTGTGGCGATCGTTGTCGGCGTAAGGCTCTCATGACCAAACGCGAGCAATGCAAGCGGAAAGCCCACGTAGCCGGTATTCGGATAGGACGCGGCGATGGCTTCGACGCTCGCGTCGGCCAAATGGCGCCCCATGGCAAGCCGCACAAGAAGCACAGGTAGAAACACCGCGGCGCACGCCACGAGAAACGTAGCGATGAACGCCGGCTGATCGAGTTGGTGCCAGCTTGAATGCGCCATGATGTCGAACAGCAGTGCGGGCAGCGCAAGCCGTACAACAAACTTGTTGAGTTCGGAAGCGGCCGTAGGGCCGAGCCAATTACAGCGACGGCAGGCGAAACCCGCCAAAATCAAGGCGAAAACCGGCAGCAGAATAGAAAATGTCGAAAACATGCCGTGCGCGGTGGAAAAATCGGAGGAAAGGGCGTCGCGTAAGCATACGTCGTTTTCTTGCGAAAGATGCGATCGGCGTTTGTAGCGTCGAACCCTATTGCGGTTATCATTCTCGCCGACCAGACGCTAATGTGCCTGTTTACCGCCTTTTTTGCGAACCCTTACAGAATCCCTCAAGGGTTTAGTCGCTCATCGCGTGATATGCAAACGCCACCTCGCAATTTGCTTCATCGTCTTTCCGTGCTGCTGGGCTCGCCCCGGATGCTTGTCGGTTGCGGTGTGTTGTTCGCCTTCACCATGTTTTCAGTGACATTCGCAATCGTTTATGGCGGCCGTCAGGATGCGATAGCGCATTCCATCGAGTGGTCGCAGAATACGTTGCTCGTTTTGCAGCGCGACATCGCCCATGATATGGAGCTGTCCGACCTCGCCTTGCAGGGCGTTGTGGATGATGTGCGTCGACCCGAGGTAATGGCGACGCCCGCGCCGCTGAGGCGCGCGATGCTATTCGATCGTTCGGCGTTGCTGCCGTTTCTCGGGCCGATATGGGTCACCGACGCGACGGGGCGTATTGTTATCGACTCGCGTTGGGACGTGCCTCCGGCAGCCAGCCTGGCCAATGACGATTTTTTCAAGGTGCAGCGCGACAAGCCCGCATGGGGCCTTTATGTCAGCCCGCCGCATCGGTCCCAGCTGATCGACGGCAAGTGGGCCGTCTTTTTGAGCCGCCGCGTCACCAACACTGACGGTTCGTTCCTTGGGGTGGTTGTGGGGGCCATTAGCGTCGACCATTTCAGTCAACTGCTCTCCGGTCTCAAACTCGGCGCACACGGTGCGGCTGCGTTGATTCACACAGATGGGGTGTTGGTGATGCGCGCGCCCGACTACCCCGCGGTGATCGGGCTGGACTTGCGACGTGCGTCGCCGTTCCGAAAGATGATGGAGAGCTCTGGCGGCACGTTCGCAGATATTGCGGCGGTCGACGGGAGAAAACGCATCTACACCTTTGCGCACCTGCCTGGACTGCCGCTTATCGCACATGTCGCGCCCGCCGTCACGGACGTCTACGCTCACTGGAGGGCTCGCACCGCCAGGATTAGCGCCGTCATGGCGCTCCTTTGCAGTGCGTTTATCGGCGCGGCAATCCTTCTTTCTCGTGCACTGGGGCAAAAGGACAAAGCCGAGTCGGCGCTACGCACGCTGGCTCAGACCGACAGCCTGACCGGGCTCGCCAACCGTCGCACGTTGGACGAGATGCTCGAGCGCGAATGGCGGCTTGCCCTGCGCAAGCATCGGCCGCTGTCGATCCTGTTTGTCGACCTCGATCATTTCAAGGCCTTCAATGACCGATATGGTCATCAAGCGGGCGATGATGTCTTGATCGCAGTGGGTCGTTGTCTTGCTGAGCACGCCCGCCGGCCAGGCGACGTCGTCGCGCGCTATGGTGGCGAAGAGTTTGTTGTGGTATTGCCCGAAACGGAGAGCGCGGGCGCACTGTCGCTCGCCGAAAACCTGCGCAATGCCATTGCCCAGCTCGCGATCGAACATGCTGGAAGCGATCAGGGCAAGGTCACCGTAAGTATCGGCGTCGCAAGCTGGCAGGGCAAGGTTGCAGACAGCGTCACGTCGGTGGTGAAGGCGGCAGACGAAGCGCTGTACCAGGCCAAAGCGATCGGTCGTAATCGCGTATTCGGCACGATACTGGGTTGAGTGCCCGGCGTCTGTCAGCGTCTGCCGTTCCCGATACGCTGACAGCCGCAAGCGCGTTATGCGGTTCTTACTCGAGCGGTTGACTTTGCATCGTCAGCTCGATGATTGAGCGCCCATCTTTTTTCCTTGGCCCGCCGCAGCGGGAGGGTGGGGCGGTACAGACCACACCCGCCCTTGCACTGTTTAGGGATGCTTAGGACTACTTAGGGCAAGGCGTGGCTGCGCAAGGCGCCGACTCAGTCGGTGCCTAGCGTCAGATTGCAGATGTCGACGATCTTGCTGTCGAATGCAGCATTGCAGCGTGTTGGTTGCGCGCTCAGTTAACCGTGTACTTGGCGAGCCAATGAGCGTAGGGCGCCGGCAACGTCCACGACGCGCGTTCAATGCCCAGTTCGCGTGCGGCGCGGTACGGCCAGTGCGGATCGGCCAGAAGTGCGCGCCCCACCATTACGAGGTCGAGCTGACCGTCGCGGACCGAGCGGTCGGCGAGTTCCGGTGTGTCGATCAGCCACGACGACGCGACGGGCAGTCCTGCCTCGCGGCGCACCCGCTCTGCGATCGGTGCGAGAAACGCGGGCGCCCATGGGATTTGGGCGGTCGGCGTGGAAAAACCGACGCTGACGCTCAGCATATCGAGCCCGTCGCTCTTGAAGTTTTTCGCCAGCTCGATGGATTCCGCGAGCGTTTCCTCATCGCGCCCGTCATACTCGATGACACCAAAGCGAGCCGTGAGCGGCAGATGTTCGGGCCATACTTTGCGTACGGCTTGCAGTGTCTCGCGCAGAAAGCGGCTGCGATTCTCGAAGCTACCGCCGTACGCGTCGTCGCGTTGGTTTGAGTGTGTCGAGAAAAAGCTCTGGCCCAGGTAACCGTGTGCGAAGTGCAACTCGAGCCATTCGAAACCCGCCTCTTTCGCACGCTTTGCAGCGGCGACGAAATCCTCGCGCACGCGCGCGATATCGTCGAGCGTCATGGCCTTGGGTACTTTGGGCAAGTGAGCGCCGAAGGGGACGGCTGAGGGGGCAATCGTCTCCCAGCCTCGTGCATCGTCCTCGCCGATATGATCGTCGCCTTCCCACGGGCGGTTGGCGCTGGCCTTGCGACCTGCGTGCGCGATCTGGATGCCGGGAACGGCGCCCGCTGCCTTGATCGATGCAACGACGGGGGCGAAAGCCTGGGCCTGCTCATCGTTCCAGAGTCCCGTGCAGCCTGGCGTAATACGGCCTTCGGGGGCAACGGCCGTCGCCTCGACAATCACCAGCCCAGCGCCGCCACGGGCGAGACCGGCGAGGTGTACGCGATGCCAATCGTTGAGGAGGCCGTCGACCGCCGTGTACTGGCACATCGGCGGAATGGCAATACGGTTGCGCAAGGTAACGTCCTTGAGCTTGAAAGGTTCGAATAGTGCGGACATCTCGATAATTCCGTGGAAAACAAAAACGATGTTCAAAGACAATCGAACGTTCGAGTATGGCAGAGCCTCGCGCGGTCTGCAGTCAGCGCGCTATTTCCATTTCGGAAAGAGTCGAGCGGCATCTGTAAGCGATGCCTTGCCTGTAAGGCCAAGTGAGAAGCAAAAGCTGAGGTGGAGTTTCTTGCTTCACCAGCAAGGGGATTGAGGCGTCGCAGATCGAGCGTATTAGCGGCTGGGCTCTCGTGGGTTTCAGCAGGTTCTGCGCTTCATGAACAAACGCGCAACAGATTCGCGACTGATAAGGAATGAGGAAAAGCTGCCTAGGCTCGTGGCATCGACGGAGGGGGCGGTGCGGGTAGGTACGGCGTTTTGCTTGCGCATGCTGCGCGAAGTCAAAAAAAAACCCCGCAAACTCATATGTTCACGGGGCTTCTTTCGCTTGCTGCGGACTATACCGCAATCATCTGGTGCCCAGGAGAGGAACCTCCGTCATTTTTCCCCAAGAACCGAAGTTCGTCGAAAGTGCTGTCAACATCCTCGAAAGGCCCGCCACATAAGGATCAGCGCGGGCCGGTCAGTTGGCTGATTTTGTGGTTTCCCCGGCGTTTTTCGTGGTTGAAGTGCTAGCGTCTACGCCAGATTTACGCCAACAAGAAGGAGTAGACGATGGCAACGTACCGCAAGCGCGGAAGCACTTGGCGCGTCGAGATTGCAAAGAAGGGTGTGCGTCTGTCCGCAACGTTCGAAACAAAGGCCGAGGGCGTCGCCTGGGCTACCGAGAAGGAAGCCGAGCTCGGACGCGCCGCGCCGGCCGCTGTAGCTTCGAATACCAAAACCCTCGTTGAGGCGATCATCCGCTACGGAGAGGAAGTGTCACCGACCAAGAAAGGCGAGCGATGGGAGAGGTTGCGCTTGGCGGTGTTCCGCGATATCGAGTGGGCTGGGGAGCGAATCAGCCGAATCGCGCCGGATCAGATCGCGCAGTGGCGCGACAAACGTTTGAAGCTCGTGAAGCCGTCGACCGTCAACCGCGAGTTGAATTTGATGTCGGCGCTGTTCGAGCATGCGCGGCGGGAATGGAAGTGGCTGGCAGTCAATCCCGTGCGAGACGTGAAGCGGCCTACAAACCCACGTCCCCGCGATCGCCGCATTAGCGTGAACGAGGAAAACACGATGCTCGAGCACCTCGGCTACGAGCGGGGTCAAGTGCCCGTTACGCTCCAGCAGCATCTGGCTGCCGCCTTTCTGCTGGCGTTAGAGACGGGGATGCGGCAGGGGGAGATCCTAGGGCTGACCTGGGAGCGCGTGTTTTTGAAACAGCGCTATGTACGGCTAGAAGATACAAAGAACGGGGAGGGGAGAAATATTCCCTTGTCATCGGCGGCCGTGCGCCTGCTTGAACTGCAACCGACATCCGAGCGCGACGGCCGCTGCTTTCCGGTCGCGTCGGCGTCGGCTGACGCCTCGTGGCGCAAGGCGCGCAAGAAGGCCAAAATCGCGGACCTCAAGTTTCACGATTCACGCCATGAAGCGATTACACGGCTTGCCCAAAAACTGGACGTCCTCGATCTCGCACGGATGATCGGCCATCGCGACCCGCGGTCGCTCATGATCTACTACAACGCGACGGCCACCGAGCTCGCGTCCCGCCTCGGGTAGTCGAGCATTTACGAGTTGTTCCTACGCTGCCGGCCACTCCGTGGTGCCGGTAGCCTGCCGCGATTCTGTCGAGCCCATCGAATTACCTCCCCAGCGAACCAGCGCCGGCGCGCAAGTGCCCCTGCGACAGGTTGCACGGGCTGTGGGAAGCCGGGGCGCGTCACCACTGAGCGAGAGACCGTGTCGAGCGATAGGTGCAGCCATTCGGCGATCGCTGTGGCATCCCACAGTTGATCGTTAATTGGCATGCGGCTTTTTTCCAGATCCTGAATTACCGCT
>NZ_DATJJF010000110.1:0-4363 GCF_035492435.1 Trinickia sp. | reverse complement strand
TCGTACTCCGCAGTGGACGGCCTCGGACAAGAGCCCCGGCAGTTTCGATCAGCCTGCATGAAGCCACGCGGCGACGGACCTGTCGAAGTCCGTTGCCGTGTGCTGGAAAGACGCGGTCAGTACGAGAGGTCCGTTGTGCGCCCGAGAGCGGACCTTTGGCCAACACGGTCGCAATAGCGGCTATGGGTCGTGAAGAGTCCTTCGCCGCTTAATCACGCCCCCCATGCGGAGGACCGGCGTGCTGAGCTCCGCGCCCTGATCGACAATGCGTCGCAGTGCTGTCGGCGAATCGCGCAAGGAGAGCGAAACTTACTTGAGTCGACTGCAATCGCTCCTGTGCTAAAGGCTGAGATCGGCAGCGCCGGCAGCGCGATGCCGCGCAGCCTTCGGCGAAGACGTCCGCGAGCAAGGTTCCGTTACGTTTGACGGCATTTCCGCCGACCCGTGCAAGCGGAGTTCTGCCGCCAAGGCGGCGGGTTGGCCCGTATTGCCAAGGCCATTGGGCGACCGCATTTCCGCTTTCGCCTCAAGCCCCGCGGTCTTGCGGGAGGAACCGGAGCGTTACTCGGCTGGATGGTCGAGGAGCAAGCCATCGAACGCACATTCCAGTCTGGCAGAGAACAGCTCACAGTCATGTTCCTACATCGATTTCCACTGGAATGAAAAAGTCACCGATTTTGTGCTCCACGAATACATCGGCACTGCACAGTACTTGTCTATAACGCGCTGGGCTGTTTCCCCTATAAAAACCTTCCCTTTTAACAGGGCTGGAGTTGGCTCTGGCAACCAACTGACCGTACAGCCGGCGATCGTGCCGGCGCCGGTGGAAAACGCACAACGTGCGCCACAGAAATCCGCGTAGAAGTGAGCCGTGCAATTAATCCATCACGGTGAGTTAGCCGAGTTCGGATGCGGCTCAGTATGCGGCCTGGGTGCGTGAGTGGCTTCGGTGATCCGGATCGACGCAATTTGGCTGGCGACCGAGCCGCTGGATATGCGTGAGCCGCACCCTTCCGAGCACCGGCGCGCTGCGAGAATCATCGAGGTGCTCAGGACAACGAAACGTCGCGCGTTTCGCGCACTAGCGCGACAGCAATGAGGCTGACTACGGCAGCGACCGACACATATCCGCCTACCCAGGAGAGGCCACCGCGCGCAGCCAGCGTTTGGGCGATGTACGGCGCGATCGAAGCGCCGAGAATCCCGCCGAGGTTGTATGCCACGCCTGCTCCGGTATACCGAACACTCGTGGGAAAGAGTTCCGGCAGCAGAGCGCCCATCGGCGCGAACGTGACGCCCATTAGAAAAAGCTCAAGGCTCAGAAAAAGGACGACCAACGGCGCGGATCCGCTGCCGACGAGCGGCGCCATCGTAAATCCCGAAGCGACCGCAGCGACAATGCCCGCGATTAGCACTGGACGGCGGCCGAATCGGTCGCTTGCCCAGGCTGCCAGCGGCGTTGCCAGCGCCATGAAAAGGATGGCGAAGCAGAGCATCCCCAGAAAGCTCGGACGCGAGAAGTGTAGCGTGGAGACACCGTATGAGAGCGTGAAAACGGTGGAGATGTAAAAAAAGGTGTAGCAGACGACCATCGCAAGCGCGCCGAGAAGCGTCGGCGCGGCATGATGCCTTATAAGCGAGATAAGGGGTGTGCGCACGCGCTCCCGACGCTCGATGGCCGCCTTGAATGCGGGCGTTTCCGCGATTCTAAGCCGCACATACAGGCCCAGGGCCACGAGGGCTGCGCTCAGCAGGAACGGCACGCGCCATCCCCAACTGCGAAACTGTACGTCCGATAGCGTGAGCGCGAGCCCAAAGAATAGGCCGTTCGACGCGAGGAACCCAACCGATGGACCCAATTGCGGAAACATGCCAAACCACCCGCGTCGTCCGGGCGGTGCATACTCGGCGGCAAGGAGCGCTGCGCCACCCCATTCGCCACCGAGCCCAATTCCTTGCCCCAGACGCAATATGCACAGCAATGCGGGCGCAAGACCACCGATATGTTCATAGCCGGGCACAAACCCGATAAGCGTCGTTGAAAGCCCCATCACCAAAAGCGAGGCGACCAGCGTCGACTTGCGGCCTATGCGGTCACCGAAATGCCCGAAGAGAAATGAGCCGATTGGCCGCGCAACAAAAGCAAGGCCAAAAGTGACGAAGGCGGAAAGCGCCTGAGCCGTCGCTGAGCTGCGTGGGAAGAACACCGGACCGATAACCAGCGCGGCAGCGGTGGCGTAAGCGTAGAAATCGTAGAACTCGATCGCAGTGCCTATGAAGCTAGCGAAGATTATGCGCCAACTGGATGCATTCGCCGCGCCGGTAAGCGGTGCCACTGCGAGTGATGATGAGGGAGATGACATGCTGTTTTCCGTTTGCGTCGTGACGCGCGGCAAAGTAGGGCGACTCGCGCGCAGGCGCAGGCCGGGTGCATCAGTGTCTTCGATAGCACTAGTTAAAAAGCGTCGTCATCAGAACGATGCACCGGAGCACGGCGTTGAAGGCCCCAAAAGCCAAGAAAGATGTAAGCCGTAAGTTGCCGCCTGTTCGATCATCATCGAACTCTCCAACTCTGAAATGTCTCAAGATCAGTCAACAAGAATGGGCGGCATGAATGCCGTATGTTGCTCTATTTCGCTCCGTCCTGACTATGCCGTTACGTCATAGGCGATATGACGTTATGTTGTCGCCGGCATGGCGGCCGTGCCCCATAATGTGGAAATCGACGCACGGCGGAAAGAGCCTTGTCGGTGACGCTGGTGCGTACTATGCAGCCCTCGACAAGCGGGTTGGTGATTGTGTCGCAAACGGCGCCCGATCAAAACAGTGACGTCGTATTGCCAATCATCCTCACTTTCCTATAAATCACATGGAACGATCCCGCGATCCCGTGTTTTTTAAGCTAATGGCGGACAGCTTTGCTCGTCTACTGGGTGACGAACTGGTCCCCGGTGAGATGACCGCTGAGGCAGCGGCTCGCTGGCTTTACGAAGATGCACCCTTTGCGGTACTTGCGCACAGTCCGGAGGATGATCCGCGCTTCATATATGGCAACTTGGTCGCGCAAAAACGGTTCGAATACTCTTGGGACGAACTCGTACGTTTGCCTTCACGATTATCTGCCGAAAAACAGGATCGGCTCAAGCGGCAAGATCTTATGGATAGCGTGAGACGGATTGGCTATTTGCGTGGCTATCAAGGACTCCGGATCTCGAAATCTGGTCGTAGATTCATGATCGAGGACGTGACTCTGTGGCGGCTTGTCGATGTCGATGGCCTTGTTAAGGGCGAGGCAGCCAGGATTTCTCGAACGACCGACCTGTGAATCCGTGCGCAACCACGATTGTGCGCTTAGTGCATTTAATTCAAATGCCACTTTTGACGAGTACCTGCAGGCATGTTCGCTGACGGATAAAGTCGACTTAACCAACTCGGATCTCCCTAATAGTGCGCCAGTGCTTTGCTTGACATCATCTTTCCCAAAGCCAAATGGTCGATTTTTGGGCTGAGCCTCGCGCCGGCCGGCGGCAAGGCAGCCGATTAGCGAGACTTATCGCGCACCCGGCTACTTCGAATTGGCCGGACCGCCCTCTGCACCGCCATACTTCTCTCCGAGGTGTCCGACCTCACGTCCAGCGAGAAAAGTGCTGATCGCCTCGTAACGAACCCGCTCACCCGTTCGGCGAGCGCCAAATCGGCGCTGTTACGCTCATGCACGGCACAAACGAAAAGCGGAGCTTTGCCTGACGGCAGCGGAATGAAGTGGTGGCGAAGTTGTTTTGAAAAACTGATTTCTTTCTCGCATCTTGTCTTCAAGATCGCTGCTGCTCATGTCCCAATGTGAACCGATTGTTATTTACTACGACGGCTCTGACGAAGCCAAATGCGCACTCGTCCGTACCAATGATCTGGCGATGTCGCGCGGTACCGACGTGCACGTACTAACCGTCGTTGATATTAAGTCCGCAATAGCGTGGGGTTCGGGGGTGCTTTCTGAGATCGCGTATCGCGACATGTTGGACGCAGCGTGGTGCAACGTCGAGGAAGCCGTGGCTCAGTTGAGGGACAACGGGACCGTCGCAAAGGGCTACGTTGCCCATGGCAGTGTCATCGACTGCATCGGCCGGCACGCGGCTCTTGTTAACGCTAAAGCGATCGTTGTCGGTTATGTAAATGCATCTCCGTCAAAATGGTGGTTTGGCAGGAAACCTGCGCTTGACGGGCTGCTTATGAGAGCCGGCGGACGTTCAGTAATAGTCGTGCCTGTCAAATGACCGCGACTCCATCCGTACTCCAGCGCATCATCCACCATATTCCTGACGATGAGGGCACGCGGGAAAAGTCCATGGCACATTGCCTGAAC
>NZ_DATJJF010000109.1:0-22739 GCF_035492435.1 Trinickia sp. | reverse complement strand
CACATACTGCTCGGCAACCTTCAAATTGACGGCGTCCATGCCGCCCGTCGACTGGATCGCCTCGGCGATGGTGCGGATTGCCTTCGAATTCGCCTCGGCCACGGCGAGAATCGCGGCCGCCTCGCCTTGCGCCTGATTGATTGCGGCCTGCCGTTCGCCCTCGGACTTCTGGATGGCCGCCTCCCTCCCTCCGGCCGCAATGTTGATCTGCTCCTGCTTGCGCCCTTCCGACGCGGCAATTAGCGCACGCTTCTCACGCTCAGCCGTGATCTGCGCCTGCATGGCGTGCAGGATTTCCTTCGGCGGCGTCAAATCCTTGATTTCGTAACGCAGCACTTTCACGCCCCAGCTCGCTGCCGCCTCGTCGAGCGCAGAAACAACGCTGCGGTTGATGAGATCCCGTTCCTCAAACGTCTTGTCGAGTTCGAGCCGGCCAATGACGGAGCGCAGCGTGGTTTGGGAAAGCTGTGTGATGGCGAGCACGAAGTTGCTCGAGCCATATGACGCCTTCATGGGGTCGGTAACCTGGAAGTAGAGCACGCCATCGACCTGAAGCTGCGTGTTGTCCCGAGTGATGCAGATCTGCGCCGGCACATCCAGTGGAATTTCCTTGAGCACATGCCGGTGAGCGACGCGGTCCACGAACGGCAAGACGAAGTTGAGACCCGGCGCGAGCGTAGCGTGATAGCGGCCGAACCGCTCGACGACCCACGCATGCTGCTGTGGCACGATCTTGATCGACTGCGCCGCGATGACGATGGCGACGACGAGCAGTACTCCCCCCACGATGGTCATATCCATCTTTGTTCACTCCTTTTTGGTTGAAACCCGATGATGTGGCCGGGCCGAAGCCGGCTTTTTCTCAACGACGATGAGGCGGTTCGCTTGCACGGCGGCGACCTCGTAGAAGTGGGCATCGGCACGCGCGCCGGGGGCAAGCTCGACGTCCCATTCGGCGCCGCGATAGGGCACGCGAGCCCGGCCCTCACGCCAGCTTTCGACCTCGAGTGTTTCACCGATGTCCAAGTTGACGTCGGGGTTTGCCGATGTATCCCGCCCCTGCTTGGAGCGGCCTAGACGCGAGCGCTTGAGCGCGAAGAGCGCCCCCAATGCGACAAACGCTGCGGCGACGCATTGCCATGCCACTCCAGCCCCGGCCAGCTGCGCGAGTGCGGCCGCGATGAAGCCGAATGCGATCATGAGCAGGTAAAAGGTGCCCGTCAGCAGCTCGGCGACGATCAGCACACCGGCGCCGCCCCACCAAAGAAAGTCGTACGGCGACATCGTGGCCTCCCTGATTCTCGATAGGCGGCATCGCTGCCCGAATGCCGATACGGACAGTGAGCGCGTTGAATTAGACAAACGCCCCGGGGTATGCGCGGCCCCCAAAAAAAAGCCCCGGATATACCGGGGCGGTTATAGCACGAAGCAGCCGCGCCATCGAAGGCGCGACTGTTTTTTGGGCGGTTACTTCGCAGCCATTGATTTCGCAAGCGACTGCCACGTCTCGATGACCGTGTCCGGGTTGAGCGAAATCGATGTAATGCCTTGCTCGGTGAGCCACTGCGCGAAATCGGGGTGATCGGACGGACCCTGACCGCAAATACCGACGTACTTGTTCTGGCGCCGGCAGGCGTCGATTGCACGCTTGAGCAGCACCTGCACCGCCTCGTCACGTTCGTCGAAGTCCACTGCGAGCAGTTCCATACCCGAATCGCGGTCGAGGCCGAGTGTCAGCTGCGTGAGGTCGTTCGAACCGATCGAAAAGCCATCGAAGTGCTCGAGGAACTCGTCCGCCAGAATCGCATTCGACGGAATCTCGCACATCATAATGAGACGCAAACCGTTTTGGCCACGCTTCAGGCCGTACTTCTCGAGCAGGCCGATAACACGCTCAGCCTGCTTCAGCGTGCGCACGAACGGCACCATGACCTCAACGTTCGTGAGCCCCATGTCCTCCCGCACGCGCTTCAGTGCCAGGCATTCCATTTCGAACGCCGGAGCGAAGTCCTGTGCGATATAACGCGATGCACCGCGGAAGCCGAGCATCGGATTTTCCTCGTCAGGCTCGTAGCGCGAGCCGCCGATGAGCTTCTTGTACTCGTTCGACTTGAAGTCCGACAGACGCACGATGACGGGACGCGGGTAGAACGCTGCCGCAATCGTCGCAATCCCCTCGGCCAGCTTGTCGACATAGAACGCACGCGGTGATGCATGGCCGCGCGCGACGCTCTCGACCGCCTTCTTCAGATCCGCATCGATATTCGGATACTCGAGGATCGCCTTCGGGTGGACACCAATGTTGTTGTTGATGATGAATTCGAGCCGTGCCAGGCCGACGCCCGAGCTCGGCAGCTGCGCGAAATCGAACGCGAGTTGCGGATTGCCAACGTTCATCGCGATCTTGACCGGGATCGGCGGCAAATCACCGCGATCGATCTCAGTCACCTCCGTTTCCAGCAGGCCATCGTAAATCTTGCCTTCGTCGCCCTCGGCACACGACACCGTGACGAGCGTGCCGTCCTTCAACACGTCCGTGGCATCGCCGCAGCCGACCACCGCCGGCACACCGAGCTCGCGTGCAATGATCGCCGCATGACAGGTGCGTCCGCCGCGGTTCGTGATGATTGCCGAAGCGCGCTTCATGACCGGCTCCCAGTTCGGGTCCGTCATGTCGGCCACGAGCACATCGCCGGGTTGCACACGATCCATCTCCGAGGGGTCGCGAATGACGCGTACGCGCCCCGCACCGATCTTCTGCCCGATCGCGCGGCCCGTTACGAGCACCTGCGACTGCCCCTTCAGCTTGAAGCGCTGCTCGACCTTGCCCGAGCTTTGGCTCTTCACCGTCTCGGGACGCGCCTGCAGGATGAAGATCTTGCCGTCACGACCGTCCTTGCCCCACTCGATGTCCATCGGACGCTGGTAGTGGTTCTCGATGATGACCGCATACTTCGCCAGTTCGATGACGTCGTCGTCGGTGATCGAGAAGCGATTGCGCTGTTCGTGGGGGACATCAACCGTCTTCACGCGCCCCGGCTCGCCGGCCTGCGTGAACTCCATCTTGATGAGCTTCGAGCCGATCGAGCGACGGATGATCGGGTACTTGCCCTCGGCCAGCGTCGTCTTGAACACGTAGAACTCATCGGGGTTGACCGCGCCCTGGACGATGGTTTCGCCCAGCCCGTAGCTCGACGTGATGAATACCGCTCCCTCGAAGCCAGACTCGGTATCGAGCGTGAACATGACGCCGGCTGCGCCGACATCCGAGCGCACCATGCGCTGCACGCCGCACGATAGTGCGACTTCGGCATGCGTAAAGCCCTTGTGGACACGGTACGAGATGGCGCGATCGTTGTAGAGCGAAGCGAAAACGTGCTTCATGCGGTCGAGCACGTCTTCAACGCCGACCACGTTCAGATACGATTCCTGCTGCCCCGCGAACGACGCGTCAGGCAAGTCCTCCGCTGTCGCCGAAGAGCGCACAGCGAACGAAAGCTCCCCAGGGGAGCTCGCTTGCAACGTATCGAAGTGTGCGCGAACCTCAGCCTCGAGGCTCGGCTGCAGCGGCGCCTCGACGATCCATTCCCGAATTTCTTTGCCTGCGGCCGCGAGCGACTTGACGTCGTCGACGTCGAGCGACTCGAGACGCGCT
Source organism: Trinickia sp. (assembly GCF_035492435.1). Lineage (GTDB taxonomy): Bacteria > Pseudomonadota > Gammaproteobacteria > Burkholderiales > Burkholderiaceae > Trinickia. The sequence continues at coordinate 19,084 of NZ_DATJJF010000109.1, read as the reverse complement.
GCAATGCGCTCGGTCAGGTTGTTGTGCTTGAGGAAGTCGCGGAACGCAAGCGCAGTCGTGGCGAACCCAGTCGGAACGCGAACACCCGCCTCAGCCAGTTGACTGATCATCTCGCCAAGCGACGCATTCTTGCCGCCGACGATTTCAACATCGCTCATGCGCAACTGTTCGAACGGGATTACATACGCCTGTTCCTTTGTGACGTTTGCAGCGTTAGTCATTGAAGCCCCTAAGTGTGAAAGAAATTCACGGCTGCACATGTGGGCTCGCATGCACGAGGCCCGAACAATCGGACCCGCACATCATGCACAACCTGTTGGAAAAGCAATCGAAAAAGCAAATCCATAGCAATTGCTTATCCAACAGGTTCCGGCTATTTTACTCCGCTGCCTCGCCAAATAGGGGCTGCCGCGAGATAATTGCGGCGCCCGCCTCCCCCGTTTCAGCTTGCTCAAATGCCGCCCACCGTATTTATCGTCTCCGACGGTACCGGGATCACTGCCGAAACGTTCGCGCATTCGATCCTGTCCCAGTTCGATCAGAAATTTCGCCTGCTGCGCGTGCCGTTCGTCGATTCGGCAGACAAAGCCCACGCAACTGTCCGAAAGATCAGCGAAGCGGCTGTGCTCGACGGTCGCCGGCCCATCGTCTTCACGACGCTCGTCGACAGTACGTCCAACGCGATCGTGAAGAACTCGAACGCGCTCGTGCTCGATATTTTTCAGCAGTTCGTCGAGCCGCTCGAGCAGGAGCTCGACATGAAATCGACACATGCGATCGGGCGGGGGCACCAGAACGCGGATACGGAGGAGTACAAGACGCGCATCGAGGCCATCAACTTCTCGCTCGCGCACGATGACGGCCAATCCGACCGCAACCTCGCTGACGCCGATGTCATCATGGTGGGCGTATCGCGCAGCGGCAAAACACCCACCAGTCTCTATCTCGCCATGCAATACGGGGTGAAGGCGGCGAATTACCCCCTGATCCCCGAGGACTTCGAGCGCGGCAAGTTGCCCACTCCGCTCGCACAGCATCGCGATAAGCTCTTCGGGCTGTCGATCGATCCGCAGCGGCTCTCGGAAATTCGCAATGAACGCAGGCCAGGCAGCAAATACGCGGCGCTCGAGAACTGCCGCTACGAGATCAATGAGGCGGAGACGATGATGCGGCGTGAGGGGATCAAGTGGCTCTCCTCGACGCACAAGTCGATCGAGGAGATAGCGACCACGATCCTGCAGGAAATCAAGCTCGACCGCGCGGCTTATTGAGACTCAGGTGCATCCCAAGGGGCCGCGCCACCCCAAAGGTGCGCGGCCACGACCGACGTCAGCCGCGTTGTTGGCGGCACTGCTCAAAGAGACAGACAGCGGCCGCCGCAGCCACGTTCAGCGACTCCATGCCGCCCGGCTGAGGAATGGTGAGCCGGTATGAGACGGCCTCGCGCCACGCCGCTGAGACGCCCGCGCCTTCATTGCCGAATACCCAGGCAATCGGCCCTGACAGATCGCAATCGTAAAGCGCCGCTTCGGCGTGAGAGTCCGTGATGGCGACAGGAACGGCCAAGCGTTCGATCAACGCCCGCGGCTCAATATCCTCATGCACGTCGAGCAAGAAATGCGCCCCCATGCCCGAGCGCAGCACTTTGGATGACCACGCATAAGCCGTCCCAGGCCCGCAAAACACTTGCGTTACGCCCGCCGCCGCGGCACTGCGCAGGATCGAGCCAACGTTGCCAGCGTCCTGCACCCCGTCGAGTACGACGCAAGCCGTCTCCACACGTTGAGGCAACGGCGGCGCGAGTTTCGGCACAACGAATAGCAGCCCGACGCCATTCACGACGTTCGACAACTGCCCGAACAGTGCCTCGGGCAGCATGACCACACGTGACGCGTCAACGCGGCCGAGGATCGCTTGCGCTTCCGGGTGCCGCAGCGCCTCGTCCGTCACAACGCACGTTTCCGGCTCGCCCGCCACATCGAGATAAGCGCCGGCAAGATGGAAGCCCTCAAGCAGCGCATGGCCGCTCTTTCGTTGCTGGTGCGTCGAACCGGCGAGCGCTTTTAAACGCTTGTAAAGCGGGTTATCGCGAGAGGTAATGGCTTTCACGCGGCAGGCCCGACTAGGTGATTGTCATAGGGAGTGTCATGCTGAGCGGCCTCGCCGGCCACCGCCTGCCCGAGCGCATGGCCCGCGGGCTCGTGAGCGTCCGGGAAAGCGATCTGCGCTTCGCCCTCATCCTGCCCGGCACCGACGAGTTCGACCACCTCCTCGAGTGTCGTGGGCGTAACGACTTCCACGCCCTGAGGCAGTGCCACCGCGATGCCACTGCGCGCATACGCTTCGCGCACCGGCGCGAACGAGCGGCGGTGATGCTCGCACGGACCATGCTCGAGCAAGGCGGCGAGATGCTGCGGCGTGCCGTAGCCGACGTGTGAATCGAAACCGTACATGGGAAAACGAAGATGAAGATCGGCCAACATCCGGTCGCGCGTGACCTTGGCGAGAATCGACGCAGCCGAGATCGCCGGAACAAGCGCATCGCCGCCGATAATCGCCTCGCTGCGCACGGATAGCACGGGGCACCGGTTCCCGTCGATTTTGGCGAGCGTCGGCGTCACCGCAAGCCCCTCGACAGCCCGCTTCATGGCGAGCATCGTCGCATGCAGGATATTGAGCGAATCGATTTCTTCGACGCTCGCTGAGGCGATGCAATAAGCGATGGAACGCTCGACGATTTTCTCGTAAAGCGCTTCGCGCGTTTTCGCATTGAGCACCTTCGAATCGTCAAGGCCTCGGATGCGGCGTTTCGGATCGAGAATTACCGCCGCCGCGACCACGGGCCCAGCCAGCGGCCCGCGCCCAGCCTCGTCGACGCCGCAGACGATATCGAGCGGCGACTCGAATTCGAGCGCCGACTGGACAGACTTGACCGCCCTGTCGCGCGGCACCGTTCCGGCAGAACTATCGACTGCCGCGTTCGTGGCCGTTTGCCTTGTCACTTTTTTCCCCACGACTACCTGGCTCGGACGGCGCGTTGCTCTTGACGCCGTCATGTGCGCAGCTTCCGTGCATCGATCACACGCTCGACCGCCTCGGCCGCGCGTTGCGCCGTATCTCGTCGCAGCACGTGATGCATCTGCGTGAAGACGTCGTTGAGCGTGCGCCGATTCGCTTCGTCATGCAACTGAACCAGCATTGCGTCGGCCAACGCTGCCGGTGTCGCGAAATGCTGAAGAATTTCCGGCACCACAAAGCGTCCGGCCAAGATGTTCGGCAAGCCGACGTACGGCAGATAGCCCTGCCGGCGCATGATCTGGCCGGTCAACCACGGCACCTTGTAAGAAATCACCATCGGCTTCTTGAGCAGCGCCGCTTCGAGCGTGACAGTCCCGCTTTTGACGAGCACCGCATCGGCAGCCGTCATCGCGCGCTGGGCGTCGCCATCGGTGATGGTGAGCGCGAGCCCGGGGTGCGCATCCATAAGCGGCTGCAACAGCGCGCGCAGTGCCGGCGTGGCGGCCGGCATCACGAAACGGACTGACGGCTCACGCTGCTGGATCAGCGCCATGGCATCGAAAAATGTCGGCCCGATCAGCCCGATCTCCGAACGGCGACTGCCCGGCAGCACAGCAATGATCGGACCGCTTTCGGGCAGTCCAAGCGCACGGCGCGCACCCGCCGTATCGGGCTCGAGAGGAATTTCGTCGGCGAGCGGATGACCGACGTAGGTAGCCGCAACCCCCGCCTTCTCGAGCAGCTCGGTCTCGAAGGGGAAAACGCACAGCATGTGATCGACGGCTTTCGCGATCTTCTTGATACGACCGCCACGCCAAGCCCAGATAGACGGGCAGACATAGTGAATCGTCGGGATGCCGGCCGCGCGCAACGGCTCCTCGACTCCGAAGTTGAAGTCGGGGGCGTCCACGCCGATGTACACATGGGGCCGATCGGCTAGCAATTGACGCTTGAGCTCGCCGCGAATCCGGAGAATTTCGGGTACATGCCGTAGCGCTTCCACATAGCCGCGCACGGTCAACTTCTCCATGGGCCAATGGGCCTCGAAGCCATGAGCCATCATGCGCGGACCACCGATGCCGTAGTACCGTGTGCCTTCGGGCAGCTGGCGAGCAAGGCCGTCCAGTAGCGCGGCGGCGAGCAAATCGCCGGATGGCTCGCCCGCCGCCAGGGCGATGCGCAGCGGACTCGTGTGCAGCGCCATCTATCGGATGATGCCGCGCTGCGACGTCTCGATGAACGCAGTGAGCTTGCGCACGTGTTGATCGCCGTCGCCGCCCTCTGACGAGAGATCAGCGAGTTGCGCCTTGGCCTCTTCAAGCGAAAGGCCGTTTTTGTAAAGCAGCCGATACGCCGAGCGCAGCGCCGAAATGGCATCGGCCGAGAAACCGCGGCGGCGCAGCCCTTCGACGTTGATGCCATGCGGCACAGCCTTGTTGCCGGCTGCGATGACGAACGGCGGAAGGTCCTGCACGAGCGCCGATGCACCGCCCAGCATCGAATGCTCGCCGATCCTGACAAACTGATGCACGCCCGACATACCGGCGACAATTGCCCAATCGCCCACGATCACATGCCCTGCCATCTGGGCAGTGCTCGACAGAATCACGTTACTGCCGATCTGGCAGTCATGTCCGATATGGACATACGCCATGATCCAGTTGTCGTCACCGACCGTCGTCACCCCGCTGTCTTGGACCGTGCCGGTATGGATCGTTGTGAACTCGCGAATCGTATTGCGATCGCCGATGACGAGCCGAGTCGGCTCCCCCTTGTACTTCATGTCCTGCGGCCGGCCGCCGATCGAGGCGTAATGTCCGATCTGATTGCCGGCGCCGATCGTCGTATGGCCTTCGATCACGCTGTGCGAACCGACGACGGTGCCCGCACCCATCGTCACGTTCGCGCCGACAATCGAGTATGCGCCGATCACGACATCCTCGGCGAGCTCGGCGCCCGGCTCGATGACGGCGGTGGGATGAATGCTGCTCATACGCTTGCCCTTATCGTTAATCGCCGTTGTGCTTGACCGTGCACATCAAGTCGGCTTCCGCTGCCGTCACCCCGTTCACTTCCGCAAAAGCCTTGAACTTGTAGATGCCGCGCATGTAGCGTTCGAAGGACACGTTCAGAATGAGCTGGTCGCCCGGCTCGACGACACGCTTGAACCGAGCCCCATCGATGCCGGCGAAATAGTAAAGGGTCTTTTGCGGATCGTGCGGCTCCTCGGCGAACGTCAAAAGCGCCGCCGTTTGCGCGAGCGCCTCGAGGATCAGCACGCCCGGCATCACGGGCCGTTGCGGAAAATGCCCCATGAAGTACGGCTCGTTGATCGACACGTTCTTCAGCGCCTTGATGCTCTTGCGAGGTTCAAGCTCCAGCACACGATCGACGAGCAGGATCGGATAGCGATGCGGCAGCAGCGTGAGAATCTGGTGAATGTCGAGATTGATTTTTTCGGTGGTCATGATGTGTCTGCTCCACGCTCGGTGCGCGGACGATAACTGATACTTCAGGCGGCCGCTCCGGCCGCGCTTGGCTGCCAGCAGTGCGTTTGCCCGCCGTGCCGGCCGTTGCGCGCCGTACAGCAAGACGCACACAGCGCAACAGCGGTCGGCCTCCCCGTTTGCTCTATGCGCCGCTGTCGCGTTGTTCGGCAGCGGCCTCCAATGCTTTGATACGATCGCGCAGCTTGTCGAGATTGCGCATCAGCGCCGCGCTCTTGTTCCACTGCGCATTCTCGATGGCGGGAAACGCGCTGGTGTAGATGCCGGCCTTCGGCAGCGATTTCGATACACCCGACTTCGCCGTCACGATCACATAATCGCCCAGCGTGACGTGCCCCGCGATCCCGACCGCACCGCCGATCATGCAATGTTTGCCGATCGTCGTGCTCCCCGCGATCCCGGCGCAACCGGCGATCACGGTATACGCGCCGATGCGGCAGTTGTGGCCGATCTGCACCTGGTTGTCGATCTTGACGCACTCTTCGATGACCGTATCGGCCATTGCACCGCGGTCGATCGTCGTGTTCGCGCCAATTTCGACGTCGGCGCCGATCTTCACCCCGCCAACTTGAGGAATCTTGACCCAACTGCCCGTACGCGCCGCGCCCTCGCCCACGAAGTCCGGCGCGAAACCAAAGCCGTCCGAGCCGATGACGGCGCCGGCGTGGACAATCGCGCGCGGTCCGATCTTACAGCCGTGATAGACGCTCACGCGCGGATACAGGTGTGAGCTCTCGCCCACATGGGTGCCGCGTCCGATGAAGACACCCGCATCGAGGCGCACCCCTTCACCGACGACCGCACCCGCCTCGATGACGACGTTCGGTCCGATGACGGCCGTCTTCGCGACTTGCGCAGCCGGATCGACCACGGCGCTCGGATGCACCCCCATCAGTGCCGCTGGAGCAGCCAAATCGATGAACATCTGCGCGACGCGCGCAAAGTAGGCATAAGGGTTGGGTGTAACGATGAAGCTGCGTCCCTCACGCGAGGTCAGCTTGTCCAAGTCGGCAGGCGCAATCAGCACCGCACCCGCACGCGTTGCGTCCACCTGGGACAGGTACTTTGGGTTCGCCAAAAACGCGAGCTGATGCGGCTGTGCCTGATCGAGCGGCGCAAGGCCGCCAACACGCACCATTGCATCCCCGACGACCTCGCCGCCGAAACGCTTCGCAATTTCACCGAGCGTTATTGCCATTCGCCTGCGACTCCCGAGTTCAATTAGTAACAGCCGGTGCCGATGCGGCTATCGCCTTCAGCACCTGATCGGTAATGTCGATGCGCGGGCTGACATAGACCGCTTCCTGCACGATCAGGTCGTAGTGCTGCTGCTCGGCGAACTGTTTGATGACCTTGTTGGCCTTGTCCAGCACGGCGGCGAGCTCTTCGTTGCGGCGTTGGTTCAAATCCTCGTTGAACTCGCGGCGCTTGCGCTGAAAGTCACTGTCAAGGTTGGACAGATCACGCTGCCTGTCGGCACGCTCGGACGGCGACATCGACGGGCCGTTCTTGTCGAGCGCGTCCGACATCGCCTTGAGGCGCTGCGCCATATCGCGCAGATCCTTGTCCCGCTTGGCAAATTCGGCTTCGAGTTTCTTTTGTGCGGCTTGCGCCATGGCCGATTCGCGCAGGATGCGATCGGAATTAACCGCCGCGATGCGGGCTTCCTGCGCATGCGCCGGCGCACTAGCCGCGCCGAGCGTCGCGGCCAGCGCGGCCGCACACATCAAGCGTTTCGAAAACGTACCGGTTAGCAATATCTTCCTCTCGATGCTGGATGTGAGCGCCATCAGAATGCGGTCCCGATCTGGAACTGGAATTTTTGGTACTGATCGCCCGAATGTTTCTGGAGCGGGAAACCCAGACTCAACTTGAGCGGGCCGATCGGCGAGATCCACGCCAGGCCTAAGCCGTAGCCGTAGCGCAAGCCATTCGCGTCGATGCTGTTACCGAGGTCGCCCCATACGTTGCCGGCGTCGAAGAACGTGAACACGCGCAACGTGCGATCGTAGCCACTGCCGGGCAGCGGAAACGTGAGCTCGATGTTGCCGACGACCATCTTCGAGCCGCCGATCGGGTCGCTGGTCGACTCATCGCGCGGGCCAAGCGAACTCGGTTGATAACCACGCACAGAACCGATGCCGCCTGCGAAGTAATTCTTGAAGATCGGAAACGGCTTGCCGCCGAAACCGTTGCCGTAGCCGCCCTGGAAGTTGAGCCCCAGAACAAAGCCGCGAGCGAACGAGTAATAGTACTGCGCCTGGACATCGGCCTTGTAGTACCGGGTCGCGCCGATCGGCGTACCGAACTCGGCACTGGCCTGCGTGAAGTAGCCGCGGCTCGGCACCAGTGCGCTGTCGCGCGCATCGCGCGACCAACCCGCCGTCAGCGGTAGGTTGTTCGAAATTCGGCCGAACGACGCCACGTATTGCTGATAGGCATCAGGCGTTTCTGCATCGGGGTCGAGCCGATTCTGCTCAAAACCCGCGCCGAAATAGACCGTGTCCAGCTCCGAAAACGGGATGCCGAACTTCAGATCGCCACCGGCCGTCACGATGCGGAAACTCGAATTGGTCGAGTAGTAAAGCGGTTGCGTCGTGCGGTAATACACATCGGTAATCCGCTTGATCCCGTCCACCGTAAAGTACGGATCGACCTGCGTGACCGTCAGCGTCCGGTACGTACGCGACGTATTGACGTTCACGTTGAGGCTCGTGCCCGAGCCGAAGACGTTGTCCTGCGAGACGCCCGCCGAGATTATGACCTTGTCCGTCGACGAGAAACCGGCACCGAGCGTGATGGCCCCCGTCGGCTTCTCGGCGACCTTCACGTCGACGTCAACCTGATCGGGCGTGCCAGCCACGGGCACCGTCGTCACGTCAACATTGGTGAAGTAGCCGAGACGGTTGATGCGATCCTTCGAGAGTGCAAGCCGGCCCGAATCGAACCACGAACTCTCGAGCTGACGAATCTCGCGGCGAATCACCGCATCGCGCGTGCGCGTGTTGCCCGTGACGTTGACGTGCCGCACATACACGCGACGGCTCGGGTCGACTTGCAAGGTCAGCACGACTGTGTGGTGCTGCTGATCGATCATCGGGTGCGCATTGACAGTCGCAAACGCGTAGCCGTACTCGCCCAGTTTGTTGACGATGGCCCTCGTCGTCGCTTGCAGCTTCTCAGCCGAAAACCGATCGCCCGATTTGATTTTGACGAGCTCTTCCAGCTCGCCGCCCCGGTCCAGCAGATTGCCGACGAGCTTCACGTCCGACACGGTATACGGCTCGCCTTCATGCACCGTCAGCGTGAGGTACATGTCCTTCTTGTCCGGCGAGATCGAAACCTGCGTCGACTCGATGTTGAACTCGAGATAACCCCGGTTCAAATAGTGCTGGCGGATATTTTCGAGATCCGTCGTCAGCTTGTCTTTCGAATACAGATCGTTCTTCGTGTACCAGGAGAACCAGTTCGGCGTCGAAAGCTGCATCTCATCGCGCAGCATGCTCGAGCTGAACGCACGATTGCCGACGAAATTGACCTGGCGGATTTTCGCTTTCGGCCCTTCGGCTACCGAAAACAAAATGGACACGCGATTATGATCGACCGGCGTCACGGTGGTCTTCACCTCGGCCGCGTAAAATCCGCGCGTCAAATACTGGTGCTTCAGTTCCTGCTCGGCGCGATCGACGAGCGACTTATCGTAGTAGCGACCTTGCGCGAGGCCGACGCCCTTGAGCGCCTTGAAGAGCGCGTCCTTTTCAAATTCGTGCAGCCCCGAAAAATCGATCGTCGCGATCGCCGGCCGCTCGACGACATGGACGACGACATCATCCGCTTCAGTCGAAATACGGACATCGTTGAAAAAGCCCGTGCTGTAAAGCGCCCGAATCGCCTCCGAGGCCTTCTCGTCTGTGAACGTATCGCCTTGCTTGATCGGCAGGTAGGCGAACACCGTACCGGGCTCGATCCGTTGCAGCCCTAAGATCCGAATGTCTTTCACTACGAATGGCGGCGTTGCGTTTGCCACGAGTCCATGAGCGGCGATGGCCGCAGCTGCAACAGTCTTAGGAACAAAGCGATGCGTTTTCAACAACGTACTTCCCCAGTGTTTTTAGCTGCATCCTTCCACAGCGGCATGCAGACTGAGCATGCGCCGGACGCTTTAGAAGTGGATCAATCGAGCCAGATCGTTGAATAGCGCAATCGCCGACAAGGCGACGATGCAAACGAGGCCGGCCCGTTGCAGTAGGAGCTGCCATCGCTCCGATACGGTTTTGCCGGTCGCGGCTTCGACCAGATAATATAACAGATGCCCCCCGTCCAATACCGGAATCGGCAATAAGTTCAGGACTCCGAGACTAATGCTCACCAGCGAAAGAAACGATAAAAACGCGGCCCAGCCGAGCTGCGCGCTCTTGCCTGCATAGTCAGCGATCGTGACGGGCCCGGAAAGATTCTTGATCGACGCCTCGCCCGTCAGCATGCGCCCGAACATCCGCACCGAGTACACGGCGATATCCCAGGTGCGCCGAACACCGCGCACGACGCTTTCCACGGGCCCGTAGCGCACCTCGACGGTCGTCACCTTCGTTGCCAGTGCCGCGCCGATGCGGCCGATCTCACCGCCCGTTTGCGGATCGCGCTGCGCTTGCGGCGTGATCGTGAGATCGAGCAGCGGGCCTGCCGCACTGGCGCCCCTCTCGACTTGCAGCGTGATCGGGCGCCCCGCGTGCGACTTTACGTAATCGATAAACGTCTGCGCACCGTCGATGCGCCGACCGTCCACACCGCGCAACGTATCCCCTGCGGCGAGACCCGCGCGCTGCGCCGCACTGCCGGCTTCGACAGCGGCGACCGACAACGCACCGCCCTCATCGAACCCGAGCATCGACGCGAAATCCTCGTCGACGTCGCGCTCCGAGACCTGGCTGAGGTCCACGGGAAAATCGTAGACGCCGTCCTTTTCCCGCGCACGCATGAGGATACGCCGGTGATCGAATGCAGCGTCGAGCAGCTTCCAGCGCAAGTCCGACCATGAGCGCACTGGCTCGATGACACTGCCGTGCTCGTCGCCGATCGCGAGGATCGTTTCGCCCCCCTCAAAGCCGGCACGCGCGGCGACGCTGCCCGCGGGCGGCGTCGCGAGCGTTGCCGTCGGCTCGACCACACCCGTCGCAAAAACCACGGCGAACAGCACAATCGCGAGCAGGAAGTTCGCGATCGGGCCGGCTGCCACGATCGCGATGCGCTTGGCCACATTTTGGCGGTTGAACGCGAAAGGCAGATCGCGCTCGGCAATACGCTGCCCGGGGTCGCGCTCGTCGAGCATCTTCACGTAGCCGCCGAGCGGCAGCGCCGAAATCGTCCACTCGGTGCCGCTTTCTTTGCCGACCCATTGAACGATCGGTTTGCCGAAGCCGATCGAAAAACGCAACACCTTCACGCCGCAAAGTCTTGCGACGCCGTAATGCCCGTACTCGTGCACCACAACGAGCACGCCGATTGCGAAGGCAAACGCGGCGATTTCGATCAGCAGGTTCATTGCCGTCTCACTGGACAGCGCGATCGGCCGGCCCCGTACCCGTACGATCCGCTAGGCGTCCGGCAAACGGACGCGACGCGATGAAATCAAGGGCCGCGCGACGTGCAGCCGCATCAGCCTCAAGCACGTCGTCGAGCCCGCCCGGAACGCGGTTCGGCAGCGCGTCGAGCACTGCGTCCACAGTCTGCGCGATTTGTGTAAAGCCGATGCGCCGCGTCAAAAACGCCTCGACGGCGATCTCGTTGGCGGCGTTGAGCGCGGTGCTCGCAATGCCACCCGCCGCCAGCGCCTGCATGGCGAGCGCCAAGCACGGGAAACGCTCGTAATCAGGCTGCTCGAAGCTCAGCGACGCAACCTGCGCCAGATCAAGCTGCGGGACGCCGGAGTCGACGCGTTCAGGAAATGCTAACGCATGAGCAATCGGCGTGCGCATGTCGGGATTGCCGAGCTGAGCGAGGACCGAGCCGTCCGCATAGGAAACCAGCGAATGAATCACGCTCTGCGGGTGAATCAGCACGTCGATGCGCTCGCCCGGGAGTCCAAACAGCCAATGGGCCTCGATCACCTCGAGCCCCTTGTTCATCATCGTCGCCGAATCGACCGAGATCTTGCGCCCCATGACCCAGTTTGGATGCTTGCAGGCCTCCTCGGGCGTCACGTCGTGGAGCGTGGCAGGATCGCGCGTGCGGAACGGGCCGCCCGAGGCGGTCAGGATGATCTTCGCAACGCCGCCGTGCAGCGCAACCTCGCGCGGCAGGCATTGGAAAATTGCATTGTGCTCGCTGTCGACGGGCAGCAGCGTCGCCCCATGATCCCGCACCGCATCCATGAAGATGGCGCCCGACATGACGAGCGCTTCCTTGTTGGCAAGCAGGATGCGCTTGCCCGCCTTGGCGGCCGCAAGCGATGGCGCAAGTCCGGCCGCACCGACGATCGCGGCGACAACCGTGTCGCAACCCGTGCTTTCCGACACTTCGACGAGCGCCTCTCGGCCATACGCCACTTGGGTCGCCGAACCGGCCGAGCGCAACTGCGCTTCGACGCGCGCGGCTGTATCGGCATCGCCGACCACCGCCACGTCCGGCCGGAATTTCAAGCATTGCTCAACGAGCTTGTCCCCGTTTCGATGGGCGCTCAACGCGTGGACTTCAAAGCGTTCCGGATGGCGGGCGACGACGTCGAGCGTGCTGTCACCGATCGAGCCCGTCGAACCGAGCAGTGTTAACCGTTTTTTCATATGTCATTCCCAGGGCCTGACCGCACCCTCACATCGAGCCCTATTTTCCTCTCACCGCGCTAGCTGACGAGGAGCATGGCAAGCGGCAGCGCCGGCAGCAAAGCGTCGATGCGGTCCAGCACGCCACCATGCCCCGGCAACAGACCGCTCGAGTCCTTCACGCCGGCTTGGCGTTTGAGCATCGACTCGAACAGATCGCCGACAATGCTGAACGCGACGAGCACAGTGAGCGCAAGCATCGCGCGCACCCAACCGCCGCGCATGCCGAGCGTCGTAAAAAGTGTAGGCGCCAGCGCGTGCGTCGCGAGCGCCGCCGTGCCGACGACAACCACCGACACCCATCCACCGACCGCGCCCTCCCATGTTTTACCCGGGCTGATCGCTGGTGCAAGCTTGTGTTTTCCGAATGCCTTGCCCGCAAAGTATGCGCCGATGTCCGCGAGCCACACGACAATCAGTAAAGATAGGACAAACGATACGCCGATCTCGCGAGCCACTATGAGCGCATGCCAGCACGCGACAAAAAGGACAATACCGGTCAGAAGCAGAAAAACGCGCCATGCACCGTAGGCCAGCAGCGGCTTGCGCAACAGTACGAACGGTCCTGCCAGCACCCAGAAGACGGCCGCTGCCTCAAAGAGCGGCCGAGCGGCACGCGTGCCAGAGCCGAGTCGCGTGCTGGCGAGCACGGCCAGCGCCGCCAGTGCCGCGTAGCCGATCGCCGCGAGGCCGGGCAACTTCAGGAGGCGCGCCCATTCCCACGCGGCAAGGGCGACGACAAGTCCGATCAAAGCGCCAAATCCAGACACCGGCGCATACAACGTCACCGGGACGAAAACCGCCAGCAGCACGACGGCCGTGACGACACGAGTCTTCAACATGGGAGCGAATCGACGTCCTGCGAGAGCGGCTCCACCTGGGCACTTGTCCGTCCGAACCGGCGCTCGCGCCGGCCGTACGAGGCGATCGCGTCGACCAAGGTATCGGCGTTGAAATCGGGCCAGTACTTTTCGGTGAAATAAAGTTCGGTATAGGCGAGTTGCCACAGCAGGAAATTGCTGATGCGCGTTTCGCCGCCCGTGCGGATGAAAAGGTCGGGCTCGGGCGCATAGGCGAGCGCAAGGTGTTCCGCGAACGACTGTTCGTCTATCGTGCCGACGCGCCCCTCGCGGGCGGCCTCCTCGGCCAGCTTGCGCGTCGCCTGAAGAATGTCCCAGCGACCACCGTAGTTTGCGGCAATCGTAAGCGTGAGACGCGTGTTGCGGGCTGTCTTCGCCTCGGCACGCCGGATCAAATCCTGGATGCGCGAATCGAACTGCGACAGATCGCCTACCACGCGCAGGCGTATGCCGTTCGCATGCAGCTTGCCGACCTCACGCTCGAGCGCCGTCACAAAAAGGCGCATGAGAAAGGACACTTCATCGCCAGGCCGCCGCCAGTTCTCGGAACTGAAGGCGAACAGCGTCAAATATTCGACGCCCGCGCGCGCGCATGCCTCGACGCAGGCGCGCACAGCATCGACGCCGCGCGTGTGGCCTGCCACGCGCGGCAAACGGCGCTGTGTTGCCCAGCGCCCGTTGCCGTCCATGATGATCGCGATATGCCGCGGGACCGCCGCGACATCAGGCACACGAACAGTTGAGCTGGTATAGGTCATGGGCGCCGGGACGAATGACTGCCGAAGAAAGTCGCTGCAGAAGAAAATGAAACCGAAGGCCGTGTCGGGGCAGCAGCCCTCAGACGGTCATGATCTCGGCTTCCTTCGTATGAACGAGCTTGTCGATCTCAGCGACGAATTTGTCCGTGAGTTTCTGCACGTCATCGCTGGCGCGGCGCTCATCGTCCTCCGAGATCTCCTTGTCCTTCACGAGTTTCTTCAACTGCTCGTTGGCGTCCCGGCGCAGATTTCGCACGGCGACTTTGGCCGTTTCACCTTCACTCTTGACCACCTTCGTCAACTCGCGGCGACGCTCTTCGGTGAGTGCGGGCATCGGCACGCGAATCTGATCGCCCTGCGTCGCCGGGTTCAGACCGAGATCGGACTCACGGATCGCCTTCTCGACGATCGCGACCATCTTCTTTTCCCACGGCTGCACGCCGATCGTCCGCGCGTCGATGAGCGTCAGATTCGCAACTTGCGAGATGGGCACGTTCGAACCGTAATAGTCGACCTGGATGTGATCGAGCAGACCCGTATGCGCGCGGCCCGTGCGAATCTTCGCCAAGTCGTTCTTGAACGCCTCGATCGAACGCTGCATCTTCTGATCGGTGCCCTTTTTGATCTCTGCGACACTCATTTGAACCTCCGAACCTACGTGACAGTGCGGATCGTCGGCTGCGAAGCGGCGCTCGTCGTCGCCGGCGCCGCGCGCCCCGCATTCCTGCGAAAGTTTAAACGTGGACGAGCGTACCCTCGTCCTCACCTTGTACGATGCGCTTCAACGCACCCGCCTTACCGATCGAAAACACACGGATCGGGAGTTTTTGGTCGCGGCACAGCGCGAAAGCCGTCGCGTCCATAACCTGAAGATTTCGGCCGATGGCCTCATCGAAGGTGATCGTGGCGTAGCGCGTCGCCGTCGGATCCTTGTTCGGGTCCGCGGAGTAGACGCCATCGACTTTCGTCGCCTTCAAGACCACCTCGGCGCCGATTTCCGAGCCACGTAGCGCAGCGGCCGTATCCGTCGTAAAAAACGGATTGCCCGTTCCCGCCGCGAAAATCACGACTTTGCCTTCCTCGAGCTGGCGAATTGCACGAGGGCGAATGTACGGCTCAACGACTTGATCCATGCGCAACGCCGACTGGACGCGCGCCTCGATGCCGGCATGCCGCATTGCATCCTGCAAGGCGAGCGCATTCATCATCGTCGCGAGCATGCCCATGTAGTCGGCCGTCGCGCGGTCCATCCCGGCCGCGCCGCCGGCAACGCCGCGAAAGATATTGCCGCCGCCGATGACGACCGCCACCTGCGTCCCAAGGCGCACGACCTCGGAGATATCCGTCACCATTCCCTCTATCGTCGAGCGATTGATGCCGAAGGCATCCTCGCCCATCAAGGCCTCACCGGAGAGTTTGAGAAGAACGCGTTTATAGGCTGTGGGCATAGCGGTATCCGATCGCGCCGAATAAAGATGACAACAATGTGGAACTGTAGGGGTGAAACTTGACTTGGAGCAAGCGGCGCATCCGTCTCACCCTCGACTGCGCGACAGTGATGCACATCGGGGTTAACCCCAAGACAGCACTTTCGCACAGCGGCCGCTCGCGCGCGGCGCCCCGCATTGACTGCACACGCCGGTGCAAATTCGATGCAGCGCAACCGCTCGCGCTTAACTGCTTAACCGCTGACTGCTTACTGCTGACGTGCAGCCGCAACTTGCGCAGCCACTTCAGCCGCGAAGTCGTCTTGACGCTTTTCGATGCCTTCGCCCACCACATAGAGCGTGAACTTCTGCACCGAAGCACCAGCTGCCTTCAACATCTGCTCGATCGTCTGCTTGTCGTTCTTAACGAACGTCTGGTTCAACAGCGACACTTCCTTCAGGTACTTCTGCACGCTGCCTTCGACCATCTTGGCCGTAATTTCAGCGGGCTTGCCCGACTCGGCCGCCTTTTGCTCAGCAATGCTGCGCTCCTTGGCGATCAATTCGGCAGGCACGTCGTCGGACGACACTGACACCGGCTTCATCGCAGCGATATGCATCGCGACGTCCTTGCCCACCTGATCTTCGCCGCCCGTGAACTCGACGAGAACGCCGATGCGCGCGCCGTGGAGGTACGTAGCAAGCTTGTTGGCCGTTTCATAGCGCACAAAACGGCGGATCGACAGGTTTTCACCGATCTTGCCGACGAGCGCAGAGCGAACCGCGTCAACCGTCTGGCCGTTGATGGTCAGCGCGGAAAGCGCGTCCACGTCGGCGGGGTTCTGCGTGACGATGAGTTCTGCAACCTGCTTCGAGAACGCGATGAAGTCGTCGTTCTTCGCCACGAAGTCCGTCTCGCAGTTGAGCTCGACCAGCGCGCCAACGTTGCCGCCGATGAACGAGACGATGACGCCTTCGGCCGTGACGCGCGACGCAGCCTTGCTCGCCTTGTTGCCAAGCTTGACGCGCAGCAGCTCTTCAGCGCGGGCCATGTCGCCGTCCGCTTCCGTCAGCGCCTTTTTGCATTCCATCATCGGCGCGTCGGTCTTCGCGCGCAGTTCTGCCACCATGCTTGCGGTAATTGCCGCCATCATTCGCTCCTTGGGTCTGTCTGTCATACGCCGCCCCGCTTTCGATGCGTGACGGCAGGCATTCGTTCACACGGCATCCAGCGCAAACCGCACGATGCCGCCCGGACGGCCTAAACCGGGCTCACTGAAATACGAGGGGGCTGGCCTTCTCGCCCGGATGGCCCTCATTCCGGTAGCCGCCCCTGCCGAACCTAAAAAAAGGGGGCTCTCAAAAGCCCCCTTTTCCGTCGGCCACCGGGTTGCTTTACGCCTCCCCGTTGACCTCGACGAATTCATCGCCTTCACCGCGCGCGGCTTGAACGACTTCATTCACCGCATTTGCCCGGCCTTCGAGGATCGCATCAGCCACGCCGTTCGTATAAAGCGCGACGGCCTTGCTTGCATCGTCGTTACCCGGGATCACGTAGTCGACACCCTCGGGCGAATGGTTCGTATCGACCACGGCGATGACGGGCACGCCCAGCTTCTTCGCCTCGGTCACGGCGATCTTGTGATAGCCGACATCGACGACGAAAATCGCGTCCGGAATGCCGCCCATATCCTTCACGCCGCCGATCGACTTCTGCAGCTTGGCGATCTCGCGCTCGAACAGCAGCGCTTCTTTCTTGCTCATGCGCTCGAGCTCACCTGCCTCGACGGCCGCTTCCATGTCCTTCAGACGCTTGATGGACACCTTGAGCGTCTTGAAGTTCGTCAACATACCGCCCAGCCAACGCTGGTTGACGAAAGGCATGCCTGCGCGCGCTGCTTCTTCAGCAATCGTGTCGCGCGACTGGCGCTTCGTGCCGACGAAAAGAATCGTGCCGCGATTCGCTGCCAACTGACGCACGTACTTCAGTGCGTCGTTGTACATCGGCAGCGTCTTTTCGAGGTTGATGATGTGAATCTTGTTGCGATGGCCGAAGATGAAAGGGGCCATCTTGGGGTTCCAGAAGCGAGTCTGGTGTCCGAAGTGGACGCCGGCTTCCAGCATCTGACGCATGGTAACTGCCATGAAAATTCTCCACGAGGGTTGGTTCTTAAGCCGACTGCCGCACCGGTATCGCGCCTGCGCGACCAAAGCCTTACCTACCACTTTGGACCTACCCGGCTCTAGTCCGGTATGCTCCGGCATTGCTCCCGGAGCCCACGCAGGGCGAAACCGGCACCCTGGGTGCGCCGGCTTGCGAGTCAGCCGCCCCATCCGGCACAAAGACCGGCACCAAAGGCGACTAGCCAGCGAGTATAGCACGCACGGGTGAACCCTCTCAAGACGGCCACGTGGCGTTGTGCCGCGTGTTAGCCTAAGTTTTAGCCCGAAGTCGCGACGCCCCTGTTCCGCAAAAGCCAAATGCTTTCCTTCATAGAGGTGCGTGACGGCGGAAGGTGTTGTCGTGAGCGGGAGCGCCAGAGGCTCGAAGCCGACGTCATGAAGGCGCATCCCCCCAGTGGCCGGAGGCCATTTTGTTGTTCGCCGGGAAGCGCGGAGGTTCATCTCTTCGCGGCAAAAGGACAAGCGCAGATTATTAAGGCGCAGGCTGACGGGATCGGGCTGATGTCGACGCGGGCATGCGATCAGCTCGTCGGACGATAACATCGGCGGTGACATCGCCCGAACCTTACGATTTTCGGCCTAACTGCGGGTGGCGCCCCATACGAAGACCGGCTATTGGACCTCCGACAACGCCGCGTTGCCCGCCGTCAAGGCGCTGACTGCGTGGCGCCGTGCGCTCGCTGGCGTCGACGGCGGCAGGTCCGGCAAGGGCACCGCCGCGTGCTTTGCCGCAGCGATGGCAGCGGGCGGCAAGGGGGGAAGGTTGACCGCGCCCAACGTCGTGCTGTGCTGGGCAGGCTGGGGAGCATTCGCCACAAAAATCCGCGCCGCCAGCGTGAACCGCCGCAGCTGCAGCGCGTCGAGCGGCCCGGCGCCCGCCTCGCTGCGCAACTGCACGCGCAACGGCAGGCCTTGGCTCGCGTCCGGCGTCCAGCTCAGCAGATAGCGAGCGCTGTCTTGCTGGGTCACCTGGGCGCGCTCGAGCAGCCGGATCAGGCCGAAGTGCCCGGGCGCATCGAGCGCCGAGCGCAGCCCGCCCTGCTCGGTCTGCCATTCGAGATGGGTGCGCGTCTCGAGCGCCTGGCCCGGCCACTCGAACGGCACCCACGCCTCTTGCTGGTTGAAGTAATGCAGCGTGCTGTCGGCGAGCACGAACTTCATGTCGGTGATGCCCGGGGTTGGCACCGCGCGTAGCTCGAAGCGCACGTGCGCGTCGCCCGACGGAAACAGCACCGTCGATACGCGCGTGAGCCGGTTCAGCCCCTCGAGAAACGCCGGATCGAGCGTGAGCGCGCCGGAGTTCGCGCCCTGCGCGGCCACCCAGTGATCGCCCTGGCGCTCGACGACGCCGGCCAACTGCGTCGTCACGATCTGCGCGATCACGCCGTGATCCGGCTGCATGAAGCGCGCCATCTGGGGCAGCGAGGCGTCGTTGTCCGAATCGGCGAAGGGATAGCGCCCGCCCAATGCGTGGTTCCAGTCCGCCACGATTGCCGTGCGCCAAATCTCGTT
>NZ_DATJJF010000108.1:0-22856 GCF_035492435.1 Trinickia sp. | reverse complement strand
CGGCCATGTCGTCCTAGGGCACATCTCGGGCAAGATGCGAATGCACTACATCCGTATCTTGCCAGGCGACAAGGTGACGGTTGAATTGACGCCTTACGATCTGTCGCGTGCGCGGATCGTGTTCCGGGCGAAGTGATTTGGGAAAAAGGGTAATATCATGAAAGTGATGGCATCGGTTAAGCGCATTTGCCGCAATTGCAAGATCATCAAGCGCAAAGGCGTAGTGCGCGTGATTTGCAGCTCTGATCCGCGCCACAAACAGCGCCAAGGCTAACTGCCGCGCTTTTGATGCGCTTTTTGTTTGAGGAAAAACAATGGCTCGTATTGCAGGGGTGAACATCCCGAACCACCAGCATACCGAAATCGGCCTGACGGCGATCTATGGTGTCGGTCGTACGCGCTCGCGGCATATCTGTGACGCGGCTGGTGTCCAATATTCGAAGAAGGTCAAGGATTTGACCGATTCGGATCTCGAAAAGCTGCGCGAAGAAGTCGGTAAGTTCGTGGTCGAAGGCGATTTGCGTCGCGAAGTCACGATGAACATCAAGCGCCTGATGGACTTGGGCTGCTATCGTGGCGTACGTCATCGCAAGGGTCTGCCCATGCGTGGTCAGCGTACCCGTACGAACGCGCGTACACGCAAGGGTCCGCGCCGTGCCGCGGCATCGCTTAAGAAGTAAGTGTTAAGCGCGATTACTACAGGAAAACGTAATGGCTAAGGCTTCGAACAACTCCGCGGCGCAACGCGTTCGCAAGAAGGTTAAGAAGAACGTCGCCGAGGGCGTGGTTCACGTTCACGCGTCGTTCAACAACACCATCATCACCATTACCGATCGCCAAGGGAACGCGCTTGCCTGGGCTACCTCGGGTGGCCAGGGTTTCAAGGGCTCGCGCAAGTCCACGCCGTTCGCGGCGCAGGTTGCGGCGGAGTCGGCTGGTCGTGTGGCGATGGAATACGGCGTGAAGAACCTCGAAGTGCGGATCAAGGGCCCCGGCCCGGGTCGCGAGTCGGCAGTTCGCGCGTTGCATGGTCTTGGCATCAAGATCACCGCGATCTCCGATGTGACGCCCGTCCCGCACAACGGTTGCCGTCCGCCGAAGCGTCGCCGTATCTAAGGCACGCGTAGATGCAACGCCTGCTGGCGCTTCGATGCGCCGGCAGGCTATTTGCATATCGATTGTCTAAGTCCACCGTTCGGCCCGTCGGGTCCGGACTAGCGCGGGCGAACAGCCTTGCGTGATTAATCTAGAAGGAAAGCAACGTGGCACGCTATACCGGCCCAAAGGCCAAACTCTCTCGCCGTGAAGGCACCGATCTCTTCCTGAAGAGCGCCCGCCGCTCGCTCGCCGACAAGTGCAAGCTTGACAGCAAGCCTGGCCAGCATGGCCGTACTTCGGGTGCGCGCACGTCTGACTACGGCACGCAGTTGCGCGAAAAGCAGAAGGTGAAGCGCATTTATGGCGTGCTCGAGCGTCAGTTCCGCCGCTACTTTGCGGAAGCCGACCGCCGCAAGGGCAACACCGGTGAGAACCTGCTGCAATTGCTCGAGTCGCGTCTCGATAACGTCGTCTACCGCATGGGCTTCGGCTCGACTCGCGCCGAAGCACGGCAACTCGTGGGCCACAAGGCGATTTTGCTTAACGGCCAAGTCGCCAACATTCCGTCGATGCAGGTAAAGGCTGGCGACGTGGTGGCTGTGCGCGAGCAGGCCAAGAAGCAGGCGCGGATTGTCGAAGCGATGTCACTCGCCGAGCAAGGCGGCGTGGCCAGCTGGGTCTCTGTTGACGCCAAGAAGTTCGAAGGTACGTTCAAGCAAATGCCGGAGCGTGCCGATATTGCAGGCGACATCAACGAAAGCCTGATCGTCGAATTGTATTCGCGTTAATCGGATTCGCGGCCGGGGTACCCGATTGCATGACGCAGCGGGCGCCCCGGCTGTTCATTTTCAGGTATTGCCGGTCAGCCTTATCGGTGTAACGAGCCGAGGGTATTGAAAAGGAAAACCTATGCAAACCAGTTTGTTGAAGCCCAAGATCATCGGTGTGGAATCGCTCGGCGACAACCACGCGAAAGTGGTCATGGAACCGTTTGAACGCGGTTACGGCCATACATTGGGCAATGCGCTTCGGCGCGTCCTGCTGTCGTCGATGATCGGCTATGCGCCGACCGAAGTGACGATCGCAGGCGTGGTGCACGAGTACTCGACGATCGACGGTGTTCAGGAAGACGTCGTCAATCTGCTGCTGAACTTGAAGGGTGTCGTATTCAAGCTGCACAACCGCGATGAAGTGACGGTCACGCTGCGCAAGGAAGGCGAAGGCGTGGTGACCGCGCGCGACATCGAGTTGCCGCATGATTGCGAAGTGATCAATCCCGATCACGTTGTCGCGCACCTGTCGAAGGGTGGCAAGCTCGACGTGCAGATCAAGATCGAGAAGGGTCGTGGCTACGTGCCCGGCAACGTTCGTCGCTACGGTGACGAAACGGCGAAGATCATCGGCCGGATCGTCCTCGATGCGTCGTTCTCGCCGGTTCGTCGCGTGAGCTACTCGGTTGAGAGTGCGCGGGTCGAGCAACGTACCGATCTCGATAAGCTCGTCATGAACATCGAGACGAACGGCGTCATCTCGCCGGAAGAAGCGATCCGCCAGTCGGCTCGCATTCTCGTCGACCAGCTCGCGGTGTTCGCGGCACTCGAGGGCACGGAAGCCGCTGCTGAAGCGCCGTCGCGCGCGCCGCAGATCGATCCGATCCTGCTGCGTCCGGTGGACGATCTCGAGTTGACGGTTCGTTCCGCGAACTGCCTCAAGGCCGAGAACATCTACTACATCGGCGACTTGATCCAGCGCACCGAGAACGAGTTGTTGAAGACGCCGAACCTCGGCCGCAAGTCGCTCAACGAAATCAAGGAAGTATTGGCGTCGCGCGGCTTGACGCTTGGGATGAAGCTCGAGAACTGGCCGCCGGCTGGTCTCGACAAGTAATCGGGGTATCGCCCCGGGACTGGCAAGGTTGCGCATTTTTTCTTAAAATGCGCGCCTTGCCGATTTTTTCTACCGGCCCGTGTCTCCGTGTCGCCGCAACAACGGCAACAGCTTCGGGGGCGATAGAAGAGCTGGATCAAAACTCTGAACCAAGGAAACGAAAATGCGTCACCGTCATGGTTTGCGGAAACTGAACCGCACGAGCAGCCACCGTCTGGCAATGCTCCGTAACATGTCCAACTCGCTCATCGAACACGAAGTCATCAAGACGACGTTGCCGAAGGCGAAGGAACTGCGCAAGGTTGTTGAGCCGCTGATCACCCTCGGCAAGAAGCCTTCGCTCGCAAATCGCCGCCTCGCGTTCAACCGCCTGCGCGATCGTGACTCGGTCACGAAGCTCTTCGAAGTGCTCGGTCCGCGCTTTGCGAACCGTCCGGGTGGCTACCTCCGCATCCTGAAGTTCGGTTTCCGCGTGGGCGACAACGCGCCGATGGCGCTCGTCGAGCTGCTCGACCGCCCGGAACCGGTGGAGGCTGAAGAGGTTCAGGAAGCTGAATAAGCGTTCCGTGTCATAAGAAAAGGGTCAGGCATAGCTTGGCCCTTTTTGTATTCGGGCCCTGGTTTCCTTCGTCGGTAGGCGTTCCGCGGCCGGCGTGGTGGTATCTTGACCGGTGATACGATAAGGGCTGCTTTAATCGCCGAGCGCTGTGGAGGAGGCTATGCCGTTGGACATCGTTTTGATGCTGACCACGCTGCCGGATCCGATTTCGGCGACAAAACTCATCGATGGCGTGCTTAACGCGAGGCTCGCTGCCTGCGTAACTGAGGCGGGCTGCGTTCGTTCTCGTTACCGTTGGCGGGGCAAGGTGGAAACCGCCGAGGAAGTCCAACTGCTCTTCAAGACCAGCGCAACCAGCGCGCTTGAACTCGAGCGATTCATTACCGCCCATCACCCTTATGAAACGCCGGAGATCATCTCGTGGCCGGCAAACGCATCCACGGCCTACGGCCAATGGGTGGTAGCGGAAACTCATCGTCCTACTCATGTCTAGATTGGTGAACCTGCGCGGTGTAGCCTGCTTGGCGCGCCTTCTTTTTGTCTTTCTGGTTGCTTCTTGCTTCACGGCAGCCTTGTCCGGTGTCGCGCGTGCCGATGATTTCCTCGATCCATCATCGGCTTTCCGCTTCAGCGCAACCGAACAGCCGGGTGAGGTCGACGTGCGCTTTGCGATCGCCGATGGTTATTACCTGTACCGCGAGCGCTTTGCCTTCGCCGTGAAAAGCGGCAACGCGACACTCGGGGCCGCGCAACTGCCGAGCGGCCATGTGAAGTTCGATCCCACTTTCGAAAAGAACGTGGAGACGTATCGCAATGAGGTCGTGATCCGCATTCCCGTCACGGCCGCTAACGGGCCCTTTGACCTCAGCGTTACATCGCAGGGTTGCGCGGACGCAGGCATTTGCTATCCGCCGGCCAATCACGTCTATCGCGTCGAGGGGGCAGCGCTGCACGCGGCCGGTGCGACCGGCGCAGAAACGGTTGCGGCACAGAGCGATGATGTCGCGGCTGTGCCCTGGTACGAGCGTGTGACGAACGCCGACTATGCGCAATCGCTGCTGCAAGGCGGCAGCTTCGCCGCAACCGTCGGGTTGTACTTTCTCGCCGGCATCGTGTTGAGCCTCTTGCCGTGCTCGTATCCGATGATTCCCATCATCTCGGCGATCATCATCGGGGAAGGTCACAAGGTGACGCGTGCACGTGGCGTTGTCTTGTCGTTGGCGTACGTCCTCGGTATGGCCCTCGTCTACACCGGGCTCGGCATTGCCGCCGCGCTCGTCGGGCAAAGCCTCGGCGCCTGGCTGCAAAACCCGTGGGTGCTGGGCGCATTCGCGCTGTTGCTCACGGTGTTCGCCATGTCGTTGATTGCGGGTGTCGATATCGCCCTGCCGCAGCGCTGGCACGACCGGGTCACGGTAGCCTCCAATCGGCGCTCGGGCGGCAAGTTAGCGGCCGTCGCAGCGATGGGCGCGCTTTCGGCGCTCGTCGTCGGTGCTTGCATGACCGCACCGCTTTTCGCCGTACTCGCATTTATCGCGCATACCGGCAACGCTGTGCTCGGTGGCGCTGCATTGTTTTCGATGGGCCTCGGTCTTGGCGTGCCTTTGGTCGTCGTCGGCCTCGGTGCGGGAGTGCTCTTGCCGAAGAGTGGCACGTGGATGGACGGCATTAAGGTGCTGTTCGGCGTCATACTGCTTGCAGCCGCACTCTGGATTGTCTGGCCGGTGCTTGGGGCGGCGGCGCAGATGCTGCTCGGTGCGCTCTGGCTGCTGTTTGCCGCCGCAACGCTGGGGCTGTTCACACCGCTGGCCGGCACGCCTTCGGTCTCGGTCTGGCGGCGTCTCGGTCGCGGCCTCGGCGCGGCGCTCGCGATCTGGGCGGCGACGCTGCTCGTCGGGCTCGCAGCCGGCTCGAACGATCCGCTGCGTCCGCTGGCAGTGCTGACCATGCGCGGCGCTGTGCCTGGCGAGTCAACCGTCTCGAAGGGTGCCGCTGTCGCGGACGATGCCGGCAAAGCAGGCAGCGACGTGGGCGATAACAAGACAAACACGCTCCCGTTCCAGCCGGTTCGGTCGACGACGAGCCTCGATCAAGCGTTGAAGACTGCCAGCCGACCAGTCATGTTGGACTTCTACGCCAATTGGTGTGTGAGCTGCAAGGAAATGGAGCGCTTTACCTTTTCGGACCCGCGTGTGAGCGCCCGGCTCGCGCAACTGCAATTGATGCGGGCCGACGTGACGGCCAACGATGTCGACGATCAAGCACTGCTCAAGCGCTTTACGCTTTTTGGCCCCCCTGGGATCGTCTTTTTCGATCGTAGCGGGAAGGAAGTCGAGCGGGTAGTCGGCTATGAATCGGCTGATGTATTCCTGAGGCGCCTTGACCGGTTGAACTCTGCTTCACAGCCCTGACACAGCCGTGATTCACAGCCCTGACTCGGGGCCGGACGTTGTTGATGCAACCGGGCATTGCCGTGGTGCGCTGTTCTTATTCATCGGCACGTGCGCCAAACCAAGCCCGGCGCCTGCGGCTTAGCGACCTCGCCATCGGCGTATCGGATTGTCGAGCGCCAGTGACGGCGCTCGACGCACGGTTGCCCTTGTCGAGTATTTTATTTTTGCGCGCGCAATAGCCGCGCGGCATCGAGCGCGAAGTAAGTGAGCACCCCGTCCGCGCCCGCGCGCTTGAACGCAAGCAGCGATTCCATCATGACTTTGTCGTGGTCAAGCCAGCCGTTTTGAGCGGCGGCCTTGAGCATTGCGTACTCGCCGCTCACCTGATAAACGTAAGTCGGAAACCGGAACTCATCTTTCACGCGCCGCACGATGTCGAGATAAGGCATGCCGGGTTTCACCATGACCATGTCGGCGCCTTCATCGATATCGAGGCGGACTTCGCGTAGCGCCTCATCTGAATTTGCCGGGTCCATCTGGTACGTCATCTTGCTGCTTTTGCCTAGGTTCGACGCCGAACCGACTGCGTCGCGGAAGGGGCCATAAAACGCCGACGCGTACTTCGCTGCATAAGCCATGATCCGCGTATGGATATGGCCGGTGCTTTCGAGCATTTGGCGCAGCGCGCCGATGCGGCCGTCCATCATGTCGGAGGGGGCGATGATGTCCACACCAGCTTCTGCTTGCGTACGTGCCTGCTCGACGAGAATCGCGATGGTTTCGTCGTTCATTACATAGCCCGCCTCATCCAATACGCCGTCTTGGCCGTGACTCGTATACGGATCGAGGGCGACGTCGGTCAGCACGCCGAGTTCGGGAAAACGTGCCTTCAACTCACGCACTGCGCGCGGAACGAGCCCTTGCGGGTTCGCGGCCTCGCGCCCGTCGGGCGTCTTCAGCGACGGCTCGATGGCTGGAAAAAGCGATAGCACCGGTACACCGAGTTCGACGCATTGTTCGGCGATGCCAAGCAGCACGTCAACGGAAACGCGCTCGACGCCAGGCATCGACGCGACAGGCTGACGTACGTTCGAGCCTTCCACGATAAAAACGGGATAGATGAAATCGTCGGGCGTCAGTACGGTTTCGCGCATAAGGCGGCGCGAGAAATCATCGCGGCGCATACGTCGCGGACGGTAGTGTGGATGAGGACTCATAACGGTCTGAAAACTGGCTGGGTTTTGATAAAAGGGCAAACGGCGGCGCCGAAAAATCGGCGAGCAATGGTATATGATAGCGAACGAGTGAGGCGCTTGGCGCCGAGCTCCCCGCTTCTCCTCCCTGAGCGGGTGCCTGTCGTTTTTTCGATTAGGCTGTTCAACCCGCCGAGGTCCGGCGGGTTTTTTTATGGCGCCCGGCAGGGCGCACTCACTGGAAGGTGAAAGTCCTCTACTCGCCCGAACTGCACGTAGGGTGGTTTAGGAGGGCTGAGGGGGGAACCCCTCACGCTGTGAGAGAGGCGATGTGTGCCGAGGGGAAGTCGGCGCCGAAGCAAGGTTTGGCCAACGCTTTGAAAGTGCAGCCTCGCCGAAGGTGAGTGGCCCTCAGCTGGGGCGAACGCGCCTGCTGAAGGCGCGGCGCACGGTAGAGCGCGCGGGAAACGCCGCACTCAAAGTGAGTTGGCATCGCCCTTGTTCAGCAGCCAGCTTTCGATCAAGGTATGAGCCTCGTCAAGGCCGGTGCGCTTGAGCGCTGAGAAGAGTTGCGCGGTCAGCTCCCCTGAGTACCCGGCATCGCGATATTCGGCGAGCCCTTTTTGCGTCGCGCGAAGGGCATTGATGCTTTCTTGTCGAGTCAGCTTGTCGCACTTCGTCAGCAAAGTATGAATCGGCTTTCCTGTCGGCGCGAACCACTCGATCATGCGCCTGTCGAGCTCGGTCAGCGGGCGGCGAGAGTCCATCATCAAAATCATGCCGCGCAGTTGCGCCCGTTCTTGCAGGTAGCTCGACAGGAGCGCTTCCCAGTGCGCTTTCGCCGCGCCTGGCACTTCCGCATAGCCGTAGCCCGGCAAATCCACGAGATAGCTGGTCGGTGGTTCAGCCGCAGGACCCACGCTGAAGTAATTGATATGCTGCGTGCGACCGGGCGTCTTGCTCGCAAAAGCAAGACGCTTTTGATTACACAGCACATTGATTGCCGTCGATTTTCCCGCGTTGGAGCGGCCCGCGAATGCGATTTCGGGTACCACCGTGGCAGGAAGATCGCGCAAGTGGTTAACGGTCGTGAAGAAGCGGGATTGGTGCAGCAGGAAGGCCATGGCGGAAAATGGGAAACGAGCGGGCGACGCCCGGGGGGCTCGCTGGACTGAGAGCCAAGAGGCAATGCCGTGTTCTGGTGGGCTGGTACGGCCCGAGTGGCGCCGACTGGCGGCTTTGGCGATACAACGGTATTGTACAATACGAAGGTTTGCATCCGCCGAGGCCGGGGAAGCGTAATCTTGCAAGGCGCGCGGCGCCTGAATGCAAGGAACGCCTAGCGAAATCAATGCGTAGTGCGAAACCTCCTCGAGCCATGGCCGGGCCACTAGGCGGTTGTTTGCAGCACAGAGGGGCTCACGCCAGCAACGGCTCGAGGGCGCTCCAAAGCTGTCGGCTCGAGTTAGCGCTTCGGCGGTTACTCGAGTCCCGTGCAAAGCTGTCGGCTGGAGTTAGCGCTTCGGCGGTTACTCGAGCCCCATGCAAAGCTGTCGGCTCAAGTTAGCGCTTCAGTGCTTGCTCCGATTCCATGCAAAGCTCAAAAAAATGAAACCGGGTGTGTGAATGAATCGACTTTGCAAAGGTTGGGCGGTCCTCAGCGTGGTGGTAGCCAGCGTGTTCGGCGCAATGTCCGCCAGCGCGGCGGATGCACCCAAGCCTGATATCAACCGGGGCCAGACTATTGCGACAACCATCTGCGCCGCCTGCCACGGAGTGAATGGCAACAGTCCCACCGCAGCGTTCCCAAAGCTCGCGGGGCAGCCTCAGGAGTATCTGGTCAAACAGCTGAAGGACTTCAAGGCTGAGGCAGGCAAGTCAGTTCCCGCACGCCAGAATCCGGTCATGGCGGGTATCGTTACCTCGCTCTCCGACCAGGACATGGTCAACGTTTCAGCCTATTTTGCGACGCAAACGCCCACGCCGGGTGTGGCGCGCGCGGCGGCTACCGTGTCGCTTGGACAGCGAATCTATCGCGGCGGCGTTGCTGACAAGGGCGTGCCGGCCTGCGCCGCCTGCCATGGACCGGCAGGCCAAGGCGTGCCGATTCAGTATCCGCGTGTGTCGGGGCAGTGGGCAGACTATCTGGTTGCGCAATTGAATGCATTCCAGCAGGGTTCGCGTAACAATAGCGAGCCGATGCGCCAAATCGCGTCGCGTCTGTCCGATCAGGAAGTCAAGGCGGTCGCCGATTACATGGCCGGCTTGCATTGATCGTGGCCGTGCTGATGCGCGGCCAAGCGAGCCCGGTGGCCTGATGGACTGGTCGATTGGCATTGGGTGAGGGGCGCTAAGGGGCTGGAGTAAGGGTTAGAGCGCTAACTCCAGCCGACCGCTTTGCATGGGGCTGGAGTAAGCGCTAAAGCGCTAACTCCAGCCGACACAACAAAAGGGTGGGGCGGTAGTTTGTCGGCGGCCCCCCTTTTTTGCTGGCAGTTTTGGAGTGGGAATGAGTGTCACGACGTCAGGTTATGAGTCCAAGTCAGAACGGCGTGCGCTGACCAGCGCCGTCGAATTGCTGAGTTCAATGCGATTCGCCATCGCATTGCTCGTCGTGCTGGCCGTCGCAAGCATCGTCGGCACTGTCCTGACCCAGAATGATCCCTACCCGAATTACGTGAATCAGTTCGGCCCGTTTTGGGCCGACATCTTCCGCGGACTCGCCCTCTATACGGTCTATAGCGCCTGGTGGTTCTTGTTGATCCTCGGCTTCTTGATCGTGTCGATCTCGTTGTGCGTCGTGCGCAACGGGCCAAAAATGATCGCGGACGCAAAAAGCTGGAAGGACAAGGTCCGCGAAGGCAGCCTGCGCGCCTTTCATCACAAAGCCGAATACGCGGTAAAGGGTTCGCGCGCCGAAACCGCCACGCGGCTCGCCGCGCTGCTTCGCAAGCTCGGCTACCGGTTCATCGTGCGAGAAACCGACGGAGCAACGCTCATCGCAGCCAAACGCGGCGCGCTCGCCAAGATCGGCTATATCTTTGCGCACCTCGCTATCGTCGTGATCTGTCTCGGCGGGCTCCTCGACAGCAATCTGCCCATCAAGTTGCAGATGTGGCTGTTCGGCAAGTCGCCGGTAGCGAGCAGCAGCGTCATCAGTGACATCGCGCCCGAGCATCGGCTCTCGTCCTCGAACCCAACCTTCCGCGGCTATGCATGGGTGCCCGAGGGCCAACACGTGTCGACGGCCATTCTCAATCAACCCAACGGCTCGCTAATCCAGGACCTGCCGTTTTCGATCCAGCTCAACCGGTTCATCGTCGACTACTACTCGACCGGTATGCCGAAGCTCTTTGCCAGCGACATCGTCATCATCGATCACAAGACCGGCAAGCGCATTCCGGCCCGCGTCGAAGTCAACAAGCCGTTCGAGTACGACAACGTGGCCATCTATCAGTCGAGCTTTCAAGATGGCGGCTCGCAGGTGACGATGACGGCCTGGCCGATGGCCGGCGGCGGCGTGGCAACGATGCCGGTTGTCGGCACGATTGGTGGGTCGGCGCCACTTCCGGCTTCGATGGCCGGGGTCGACGGCCAAAGCGTCGAATTCACCGATTTCCGCGCGATCAACGTCGAAGACATGACGGACGGCAGCGGCAAGACCGACGCGCGCGGCGTTGCGTCGAGAGGCGCGGTCGTACAGTTCTTCGACGATCGGCTGGGCTCCGGCGCGAAGACTTCGAAGCAGGTCAATCTACAGAACGTCGGGCCGTCGGTGCAGTACAAGATCCGCGGGACAGACGGTCAGGCCCGTGAGTTCAACAACTACATGGCGCCAATCGATATTCAAGGCGAGCAGGTGTTCCTGGCCGGCGTGCGGTTGAACCCCGAAGACCCCTTCCGGTATTTGCGCATCCCGGCCGACAGCAATGGCACGCTCAAGGAGTGGATGCTGCTGCGCGCGGCCCTCGCGAATCCATCGCTGCGCGCTCAGGCGGCGCAGCGCTTCGCCGAGCGCTCGGTGCCCGAGAGCAACGCCGAGTTGCGCCAACATCTCCAGCAAAGCGCACTGCGTGTGCTGACGCTCTTCGTCAATGGCGACGAGAACGACGCCAAGGCACCCGTGGGCCGGCCGAACGCGGGTTTCCAGGCAATCGCAAACTTCATCGACCACTCAGTGCCCAAAGCGGAGCAGGAAAAGGCAGCATCGCTGCTGCTGCGAATGCTCGAAGGCGCCACCTGGGATCTCTGGCAGCTCGCCCGGGAGCAAGCCGGCGAGCCGGATATGAGCCCCGATGCCGCGGCGTCGCGGTTCGTGCAGACGTCGATCAATGCGTTGTCGGATAGCCTTTTGTATGGATCGCCGGTCTACTTGCAGCTCGATTCGTTCAAGCAGGTGCAGGCTTCGGTCTTTCAGCTGACGCGCGCGCCCGGCAAGAAAGTGGTGTATCTTGGCAGCCTGTTGCTTGTGCTCGGCATTTTTTCGATGTTCTACGTGCGCGAGCGACGCCTCTGGTTCTGGCTCAAGGACTCGCATTCCGGCGCCAGCGTCGTGATGGCCATGTCCACGGCGCGCAGGACGCTCGATTTCGAGAAGGAATTCGCAACGACGCGCGAAACGGTCGGTGCCACGCTCGGCGCCTTCGCCCAAAATGCAGAAACGGTGGCATCGCCTACCGAAACTCTGGGCCGCGACCACACTCGGTAACAACATGGAATTGACCAACGCCTCCCGCTCCCACCGCACGGCGGACGCTGCTTCCCTTGCCTCGATCGGCGTCCTGGATGAGCGTTCGTTCATTCGGCGCCTGAGCGTGCTCGACTGGCTCTTTGCCGTCGCTTTGGCTACCGGTGCAGGGTTCGCGCTCGCGCGTTATCACGCGTTCATGAATTACTACGACACGCTCGTGCTGATCGGTACCGTACCGGCGCTGGTCACACTGGGTTGGCGTTGGAAGCCTTCGAGGCTCCTGATGGCGGGTATCGCTGGGCTGGCGGTGCTGTCGATCAATATTTACCAGGGCGATCTTTCGCGCGCCGACAGTAATTTCTTCCTTAGGTATTTCTTGTCGAGCCAGTCGGCGATCCTTTGGATGAGCGCGCTTTTTGTTTTCGGCACGGTGTTTTACTGGATCGGCACACTTTCTCGGTCGCCTTCGGGCGGATCCATCGGCTCAAAGCTGACGTGGTTTGCTGTGCTGATGGGTTTTACCGGCCTGATGGTGCGTTGGTACGAGTCCTATTTGATCGGCGCCGACGTTGGCCATATTCCTATCTCGAACCTCTATGAGGTTTTTGTCCTCTTTTCCCTGATTACCGCGCTGCTCTATTTGTTTTACGAACAGCATTACGCCACGCGCGCGCTCGGTGCGTTCGTCATGCTGGTAATTAGCGCGGCCGTCGGTTTCTTGATGTGGTACTCGATCGCCCGCGACGCGCAGCAGATTCAGCCGCTCGTGCCCGCGCTGCAGAGCTGGTGGATGAAGATTCATGTACCCGCCAACTTCATCGGGTACGGCAGTTTCGCGCTGTCGGCTATGGTCGGCGTTGCTTATCTCGTGAAGGAGCGCGGTGTACTCGCCGATCGCTTGCCGGCACTCGAAGTCCTCGACGACGTCATGTACAAGTCGATTGCCGTCGGCTTTGCCTTTTTCACGGTGGCGACGATTTTGGGTGCCCTCTGGGCCGCTCAGGCGTGGGGCGGCTATTGGAGCTGGGATCCGAAAGAAACCTGGTCGCTGATCGTCTGGCTCAACTATGCCGCATGGCTTCATATGCGGTTGATGAAGGGGTTGCGCGGTGGCGTCGCCGCATGGTGGGCGCTGACAGGGCTGGTCGTGACGACGTTCGCGTTTCTCGGCGTCAATATGTTCCTCTCGGGCCTGCACAGCTACGGTAAGCTGTAACGTCGCTGCTGGTCCCCTGGCCACAATCGAATCAAACAATCAAACCGCCGAGTGGGCCTGCCTGCCGGCGGTTTCTTATTTGGCGGCGCATTAGCGTCCTGTGCATCCAAATGGCGGGTCGGGCTGTATATGGAGACATCGGGCTTATCCATCGAACCATATGACGGACGCACGGCCCGGCGATTCCAATAGGAGCTGTCACTGTGTTGATCAAACGAGCGCAGCGCAAGCTGCTGACGGGCGAGGACCTTCGCGCCGGCGAGATCACGCCGCAATCTGTATTCGAGAACCGTCGCCGGCTGTTGCAGGCAGCAGGGATGGCGGGGCTTGCCGCCACGGGAAGTTTCCTGGGACTTGCTAGCCCTGCTGCGCGCGCAAGCTTCGCGTCGCCCGATCCGGCGGCGCACAAGCTCGCCGCTGCGACGAACCCCAATTTCGTCGCACCCGACAAGGTGACGTCGTTCAAAGACATCACCACGTTCAACAATTTCTACGAATTCGGCACCGACAAAAGCGACCCGTCGCAGCACGCCGGTACGCTGCGTCCGCATCCCTGGCGCGTCAGTGTCGAGGGGGAGGTCAAGAACGCGAGGGTCTATGACATCGACGAGCTGCTGAAGCTAGCGCCGCTCGAGGAACGCGTCTACCGCATGCGCTGCGTGGAAGGATGGTCGATGGTGATTCCCTGGATCGGCTTTCCGCTTGCCGATCTCATCAAGCGCGTCGAGCCTACCGGCAACGCCAAATACGTGCAGTTCATCACGCTCGCCGACACATCACAAATGCCGGGCCTCTCCGATCCCATTCTTAACTGGCCCTATTCGGAGGGCTTGCGCATGGACGAAGCCATGAATCCGCTCACGCTGCTCACGGTTGGCCTCTATGGGCAGGTGTTGCCGAACCAGAATGGCGCACCCGTTCGCATTGTCGTGCCGTGGAAATATGGGTTCAAGGGTGCGAAATCGATCGTGAAGATTCGCTTCATCGACAAAGAGCCGCCGACCAGTTGGAACACTTATGCGCCCAATGAGTACGGTTTCTATTCGAACGTGAACCCGAATGTCGATCACCCGCGCTGGAGTCAGGCTACCGAGCGGCGCATCGGCGAGGACGGCTTTTTCACGCCGAAGCGAAAGACCCTGATGTTCAACGGATACGGCAGCCTCGTCGCATCGATGTATCAGGGTATGGATCTGCGCAGGAATTTTTGATGGCCACCACTACGCCCACATTAAGCAGTTCGCGCGCAGGCGATGCGGCTCGCGAACGCGCTGACACGGTACGTTCCGATGCCCTTGCAAGTGCACCGAGCACGGCTCGTACGGCGCGCCCGGCGGCGCCGCGCAAACAGGGACGATGGGTGGTCCCCGCCAAGATCGCTATTTTCATCGCGAGCTGGTATCCGCTTGCCCGTCTGTTGATCGATGGATTGACCGACCGGCTCGGCGCAGACCCGATTCGCGACATTACCTGGACAACGGGAACCTGGACGCTCGTCTTTCTTTGCATCACCCTTGCTGTGACGCCGCTGCGCAAGCTGACGGGGATCAACGCGTTGATTCGGTTCCGACGCATGCTAGGGCTTTACGCCTTTTTCTACGCGTCGTTGCACTTCATCACCTACATCTGGTTCGATCAGTGGTTCGATGTGGTGCAGATCGTCAAGGACATCGGTAAGCGACCGTTCATTACCGTGGGCTTTGCCGCATTCGTGCTGCTCGTGCCGCTAGCCGTCACCTCGCCGCGCGCGGTCGCCCGCAGGCTGGGGCGGCATTGGCAGACGCTGCATCGCGCCGTTTATCTGATCGCCGCGCTCGCGATCGTGCACTTCTGGTGGATGAAGGCGGGGAAGAACGATCTGTTCCAGCCGAAAGTCTACGGCGCAATCGTTGTGGTGCTGTTGGGCTGGCGTTTAGTCGCCTCGATACGCTCAAGGCTCATCAGCAGACTGCCGAGTTAGGTCGGGCCGGCCCGCTGAGGCCGGCTCCGCACGGTTGATCAGCGCGGCAAGACCGTTTCGTTTTGGAACAGTTCGCGCACCGTCTCTCGCGGCCGCACGAGATAGGCGTTATCGCCGTCGACGATGACCTCTGCCGCGCGCGGCCGTGTGTTGTAGTTCGAACTCATCACGAAGCCGTAGGCTCCGGCTGAGCGGATCGCCAGCAAATCGCCAGCGGCGATGGCCAGTGACCGATCGCGTCCGAGCCAATCGCCGCTTTCACACACGGGACCGACCACATCGTAGACGCTCGGCGTCTCGTTGCGCAGCAACACGGGTTCGATAGCATGGAATGCCTGGTACATCGCGGGGCGGGCGAGGTCGGTCATCGCCGCGTCGACGATGGCGAAGTTCTTTTCCTCCCCAGGCTTCAAGAACTCCACGCGCGTGAGCAACAGGCCGGCGTTGCCCGTCACAGAGCGGCCCGGCTCGAAGCATACGGCACGATGTCCGTGGCCGCGTGCCTCGATGTGATCAAGCACAGTACGCACAAAAAGGCCGATATCGGGCGGCGCTTCATCGTTGTAGGTGATGCCGAGGCCACCGCCTACGTCAATGTGGTGAATCGGCGTGCCATCTGCTTCGATCTGATCGACGAGCTCGAGGAGCCGGTCGATCGCATCGAGGTAAGGTGAAATCTCCGTGATCTGCGAGCCGATGTGGCACGCGATGCCGGTTACCTCGAGGTGCGGCATTGCGGCTGCGCGCCGATAGGTTTCGCGCGCATCGTCGAACGCGATGCCGAACTTGTTTGCCTTGAGTCCCGTCGAGATGTACGGGTGCGTTTTCGGATCGACATCGGGATTGATGCGCAGCGAAACCGGTGCCTTTAAGCCCTGCTCGGCGGCAACAGCGTCGAGCCGGTCCAGTTCTGGAATCGATTCAACGTTGAAGCAACTTACGCCGGCTTTGAGCGCCTCGCGCATTTCATCCGCGCTTTTACCGACACCCGAAAAGACGACGTTCTCGGCTTTGCCGCCCGCCGCCAGCACGCGCGCGAGTTCGCCGCCCGACACGATGTCGAAGCCTGCGCCAAGCCGGGCGAATACGTTCAGTACGCCGAGGTTGCTATTCGCCTTGACGGCGACGTGCACGGACGCGCGACGTCCTGCACAGGCGCGCGCGTAAGCCTCGTAGGCCTCGGTCAATGCGGCGCGCGAGTAGACGTAAAGAGGCGTGCCGAACTCGTCAGCGAGCGCTACGGTGCTGACGCCTTCGGCGTGAAGTACACCGTCGACATGCGTGAAGGCGGATTGGGACATACGGGGATCGGTTTTAATTAAGTGGGGCGGTGCAGCGTTACTGATCGACTGCGCTGCCCGAGGCCGGGCTTGCTGACGAGGGCGACTTCGCACCCGATTTCGGCGTCGACAGTTTATCCACCGGCGCGAGCTCCAAAGGTGTCCCTTCGGACTCCGGCGCGGGATTGGCGTCGACACTTGACGCTGCTTCGGCACCCGATGCAGCGCGCTGCGGCGGCTGCACGGTTTCTTCGGCCGGCTTCGGAGGCAACGGAGGAACCGTCGGCAGATAGAGCGGTCCGCGATTGCCGCAGCCCTCGAGCGCTACGGTGCCTGCAACGGCAACGGCCAAAGCCGCTACAATCGCGCTCATCCTGAAGACGACTCGCATGACTGCCTCTAAGGTCTGTGAAGAGTTGAACCGCCGGAGTTTAGCATGACCGACACTGACTACCTGAGCCGTGCCGAGGCCGTGCTCGCCACTGTTGAGCGCACACTCGACAACATCGAGGCCGACATCGAAGGCGAGCGCAGCGGCAACGTTCTTACGCTCGAATTTGAAAACGGTTCGAAGATCATCATCAACCTTCAGCCGCCGATGCAAGAAATCTGGATCGCAGCGAAGGCCGGTGGCTTTCACTACAAGTTCACCGACAGCCAATGGCGCGACACGCGCAATGGCAGCGAGTTCTTTGCGGCGCTTTCCGACTACGCCTCGCAGCAGGCCGGGCAGCCTGTCACTTTCGAGGCGTAAGCGGTCTTCGATCGACGTCGCGCGGGAAAGCGGGAACGGGAAAGCGTCTCGGCCATGGCAGCCGTCTTGACTCACTCGCCTTCGAGCGAGTTTGTCGGTTGTTCCTTTTGCTCGGAGCCGGCGCCTCGCACGAGGAAGGGCGTTGCGCCAGTCGCTCCCGATGCGTCCACGGTTGCTTCGGGCTCGCCTTCGGTCTTGTGTTCTGCCGGGGCTGGCACGTCGACCGACGACACAAAGCCTTGTCTGGGCAGGAACGCTTTGAAATAAGGCTCGCCAGCGACGGTCTCGATATCGGCCGGCATCGGCATCTGATAGGCGGGCACCCCTTTCAACGCGTCGCGCATGTAGTCCATCCAGATCGGCAGGGCGACACCCCCGCCGGTTTCCCGATCGCCAAGACTGCGTGGGTTGTCGTAGCCAACCCACGCGATCGCCGCCAGTGTGTGGTGATAGCCGGCGAACCAGGCGTCGCGAGAGTCGTTCGTCGTGCCGGTCTTGCCCGCGAGATCTCGGCGGCCAAGCTCATTCGACTTCGCACCCGTACCGCGCTGCGCCACGCTTTGCAGCAGACTGTTCATCACGTAGGCGTTGCGCGCGTCGATCGCGCGCGGCGCATCCTGTTCGGCGACGATCGGTTGCGCGCGGGCAAGAACGACCCCTTGCTGATCGGTGACCTCGGCAATCAAGTACGGATTCACACGATAGCCGCCGTTGGCGAACACGGAGTATGCCCCGGCCATCTGCAGCGGTGTGACAAGCCCCGCGCCAAGCGCCATTGGCAGGTAGGCGGGATGTCGCTCGGCGTCGAACCCGAAGCGTGTGATGTATTGCTGTGCGTAATGTGTGCCGATTCGCGCAAGGATGCGGATCGACACGAGGTTGCGCGACTTTTGCAGCGCGGTGCGCATGGTCATCGGACCGTCGAAGCCGCCTCCGTAGTTTTTCGGTTCCCACGGTGCCGCGCCCGTTTGGGAGGCGTTGAAGAAAAGCGGTGCATCGTTGATGATGGTCGCCGGGCCTAGCCCTTTATCGAGCGAAGCCGAATAGATGAAAGGCTTGAAGCTCGAACCAGGCTGGCGCCACGCCTGCGTAGCATGGTTGAACTTGTTCTTGTTGAAGTCGAACCCGCCGATGAGCGCGCGGATCGCACCATCCTGCGGCACGATAGAGATAAAGGCGCCTTCTACCTGTGGTAACTGAACGATGCGCCAGCTGCCGTCGTCGCGCCGTGTGACCCGCACGATCGCGCCGGGACGAATGCGCAATGCGGGCGCGGCGCGCGGTCCGAGTGCAGGGGCAACGAAACGCAGGCCGTCACCTTCGATTCTCGCGACGCTGCCGTCCGCAAGCTTGGCCTCGACGTGATGTGCATCGGCCTTCGTCACGACGGCCGGGACGATTTCGCCATTGTCGGGCCGGGCGGCGAGCGCGATTGCGATCGCGCGTTCGCGCGACGCGGCGTCGGCGGGCAGATCGATGAATGCTTCAGGGCCCCGATAGCCTCGGCGCGCGTCATAGGCGAGCAAGCCTCGGCGCAACGCGCGATAGGCGTTGGCCTGATCGGCGGAATCGATGGTGGTCACGACGGTGAGGCCTCGTGTGTAGGCTTCGTCGCGATATTGCTGGTACATCGCCTGGCGAACCATCTCCGCCACATACTCGGCGTGCACGCTGAACTGCTGGGCCGTGTTCTTCGCGAGCACGAGCGGCTCCTGGGCCGCCGCCTCATACTGTCCCCGCGTGATATAGCCCTGCTCGAGCATCCGCAGCAGGATGTACTGCTGGCGCAGCTTGGCACGCGCTGGATTGATGACAGGGTTATAGGCCGACGGCGCTTTCGGCAGGCCCGCGAGCATCGCCGACTCGGCGAGCGTGAGCTGCTTCAGGTTTTTGCCGAAGTAGATGCGCGCCGCCGACGCAAAGCCGTATGCGCGCTGTCCGAGGTAGATCTGATTCATGTAGACCTCAAGAATCTGATCTTTCGTCAGTTCACGCTCGATTTTGTAAGCGAGCAACATTTCGTACACCTTGCGCGTGTACGTCTTTTCGCTCGATAAGAAGAAGTTGCGCGCCACCTGCATCGTGATCGTGCTTGCGCCCTGGGTCGCATGGCCGTTCATGAAAGCAACGGCGCCAGCCCGCGCCACGCCAGCGAAATCGACACCGGCATGTTCGTAGAAGCGGGCATCTTCGATGGCCACAATCGCCTCTTTCAGAAACGCTGGCGCGTCCGCGAGGCGAACGACATCGCGCCGCTCATCGCCGAATTCCCCGATCAGGACATGATCAGACGTATAGATGCGCATGGGAATTTTCGGCCGATATTCGGTGAGCGCGTTGATCGGCGGCAGGCGGGGGCTTGCCACGATGAGCGCATACGCGAGCACGAGCCCAACGGCCAGCCCCGCCATGACCGCGCATGCCGCCAAGCCTGCGGCAAGTTTCGCCAGCAGACTGCGCTTGGGTGGCGCAGGTGGCGGTGAGGTGGGCGGCTGCGGGTCGAGGGGCTGCATACGAAAGGTGACAAGCACACGCAGCGATTATAGCGGGCGAAACGCTTAGCTTTCGATTGGCTTAATTGTCAGGGGCGTGCGGCTCCGAGAACTGGTACGTGACGGGATACCGGGGGCCTAATCTTTGGGGCTGCTCTGCTGGCTTGGATGCAATATCGATGTTGGCCATTCGGCTGAATGGCCTTGAGGCGGCTCACTTTGCAGAATTTCTCCATCGCGAACTTTCGCCGTGGCTGACCGGCCCGGCGGTGTTGTAAGGAGAATTCATGCTGGCTGTCAGCCAACTGCTGTCCCCGCCGCTGCCTTGGCCGTTGCGTCGACGCTTTGCCGCGGGCGTCGATCTTGGCGTCTCCGAGGCAAGGCTTGTCGTGCTGAGCCGTGGCGGTGAGCGAGCGGGGCCGGTGCGGGTGGAATGGCTCGGGGAGATGGCGCTGGAGTGTTCGGCCATGGCTGGCGGCGAGATTGCCGACCGTGCCGCCGTCGCACGCGCCGTCGCCGCGCTCTTTTCCCAGTGGCCCCGATACCGCGCGGTGGGGCGGCGGCTGTCGTGCGCGATGGCGGTGCCGGGCAGCGCGACGATCATCGACTCCCTGCCGTTATCGCATCCGTTTCCGCATCCGTCTTCGCGCTTGGGCGAGGCGCTGCATCAAAGCACCATCGATGCGATGGAAGCCGCCGTCTACGCGCACGCCGAGCGGCTCGCCGGCATCGAGCGTCGGGCAATCGCAGTCGATTGGTTCGTCGACGAGGGTAACTGCGGGTGTGCTGCTCCGGTATCCGCCTCGCCGCGCGCAGCCGCGGCGCCGCACGTCACGATAGCAGCCACAGCCCGGCATTATCTCGAGGCACGTATCGAAGTTGCCGCTTCCGCGGGGATTGCGTTGCGTGCTGTGGACGGCGAGTTGCCTGCCGCGCTGCGCGCGCTCTGCCATGTCGCTGAACACGAACTGCGTGAGGCCGTGCCGTTTGCCGCAATTTGGTTCGGCGGTGACGGCATGTACGGCTGGCGTGTGACGGATGAATCGGTCCAAGCCTCGGTGCGCTACCCGGCACCCGAACATCCGGATCTGGAGGCAGCGCTGTGCACACTCGCGGCTGGCCAGGCGCTCGGCTGCGCGGTTGTAGGGGGCGATTTGGGTCGCTTGACCGGCTGCGGCGTGTCGCTCGCCGACATCAGTCGCCTACTCGGATGCGCGGTACGGCCATTCGAGTGCACCCCGTTTCTTGAGTCGGACACGCACGCTTCGTTGGCCAGCGCCTGTCACTGGGCTTGTGCGCCTAGCTTCGCTGTCGCATTCGGGTTGGCGTTGCGCGGGGTGCGCGAATGATCGCCCGGGCACTGATGAACAAAGGCGGACGGGCGATCGGCATTCGCATCGGCGGCTTCAATCTGCTGCCCTATCGGCAAACAGTTGCACGCGAGCGTCGTCGCCGGCTCGTCATCGAGTCGGTGGCGGCCGTGCTTGTCGGCGCGCTCGCGGCCTTGGCATGGACGGCTTTTGACACCGTTCGCCAATCGGGACAAACGGCGCAGCGCGCGGCGCTCGAGCGAGCGCTGGCCGGGTTCGCCACGCCGCTTGCCGAGTACAGGCGGCTTGAGGCCGCGAGCGCGCGGGCGCAGGGGCATGCGGAGGTTGCGACCGATCTAGCTCGGCCGCGAGCCCTGTTGCTCGAGACATTCGACGCACTGGGCCGCACGCCGAGCTCAGGCGTGGTGCTCCACCGGATCAAAATGAGCGAGGGCGGTTTGGAGCTCTTTGCAAGCGCTGCTGACAACGCATCCTCTGCGGCATGGATCGACCAATTGGCTCGCGCGCGCGGCGTTCGCATTGCCGAAATTACGGATTGGCGCCTGGCGGCCAAAGGCGCGCCTCATGAGACCGAAGTCACGGCCCGTGTGATGTGGGATGAACCTATTGCCGTCGGCGCACCGTCCGAGGGTCCGAAAGTCGGGCGGATACGGCGATGAGGACGATGTTGAACGAGGTTCGGCAACGGCTGGGGCAAGCGAGCTGGCTGGTTGGTAACGCGAGCTCAGGTCAAGACCGGTTCTGGCGTTGGCTCAGCGGCCTCACCGCACGCCCTGAGCATTGGCGTTCATCGCACCGGCTTTTGTTGGGTGTTGTGCTTGCTGCTGTCGCGTTTGCGACGGGTGTGCACGGCTGGCGCGCCGCTGGCGTTGGGATGCCGGTCGAAAACGATGCCGAGCTTGCCCACCTTCAACGGCGCGTCGATGAAGCGCGTGCCGCGCTTGTCAAACTGCCCGTGCTGAGGAGTGCGGCGGCAAAGCGAGGTGCGCTTGCCGATGACGCAAATTCGTCGCGTGCGGCCCAGTGGCAAGCGATTTCGTCACTGGCGGCACGCTCGGGCGTGGCGCTGCAATCGCTCGAACCCGGCGCTGGCGCTCGCTCGGGCGATGGGGTGCAGGCGGCGCGGCACCTGCGCATTGTGGCGCGGGCGAGCTTCGCGCAATGGCTCGCGTTCTTGCAGGGTTTGCCGACATTGCCGTCGCTTGTCGTTCCGACGGCGCTGCGCGTCGAGCGCGCAGACAACGCGCTCGCGATCGAAGCGACGCTGCGGGTCTACGAGGCATTGCCCGCGGGCGGGCATGAGGCGCGAGAGTCGGCGGCGGCACCTGGCGAGACGCTAGAGCTTGCCGACCCGTTCGGAGCTGTCAACGCTGCGCCAGCCGCGACATTGGCCCCTATGCGCCTGCTCGGCGTCATACATGGCAAGGCACAGGGTCTCGCCATGTTTGAAACCGAAACGGGGCTTGCAGTGTACGAGTCGGGGCAGGCTTTGGGCGCCGAGCGAATCGTCGGCATCGACGCTCACGGCGTGACGCTCGCGAGCCGCGAGGGGCGCCGCGTGCTCACGTTCCCGGAGAACGCGTCATGAGGCATAGTCATCGCTTCCCTCTGTTATTCGCTGCCTTGGGTGCTGGATTGTTGGCAGCATTCACCGTGCGTGCATCGGTGTCACCGCTGCCGCCGCTTCCGCCCGAGCTGCAGCGTGCGGACGCGGCGACGGGCGGGAAGAGCTCCATCGAGGCATTGGACATCACGCCCGGCATCGAGTGGGGCGCTAGCGGCAGCCGCCGATCGGGCACAACAACGACGCGTCAGGCCGCGGCCTTCGAGCTCGAGGGCTTGCCGGGCGACGCGCGGGACGACCACATCGATGACCGAATCGATGACGGTGTCGAAGAGGATGTCGACGACGATCGTGAAGGGAAGGCCAGACTTCTACCGGAAACCGAAGACGGCGTGCCCCTGGCGGAATCGCCGATTGAGCGGTCGGGCACATCGGAGGC
>NZ_DATJJF010000107.1:0-70839 GCF_035492435.1 Trinickia sp. | reverse complement strand
GATCGTCCATTCGATTATCGAATGATTGCTGCAATATAAATTCGCTTTTCGGTTAGCGTCAACGCGTACACAATGCGCAGGATGAAACCCTCGACAATTTCTTCCCGCGCGGCGACGGTCGATCAACAGGCATCGCCTCGTGAACGGATCGGCACCTTGCTGATGGTGCTCGGTGGCGTCATGCTTGGCACAGTCGGCATCTTTATCACAGAGGCTGCGCAGGACCCGATCACGACCGTTCTGTTCCGCTGCTTCTTTGGCTGTGTTGCCCTGTCGCTCTGGGGTGCAGTGGATGGGCGGTTTGCGGAGCTGCGATTGACGGGGCGCGCCTTACGGTACGCCATCGCCGCCGGGCTTCTGATCGTGGTGAACTGGGCGCTGTTCTTCGCCGCGATCCCTCGAACGTCGATTGCCGTCGCAACCGTGATTTTTCATGTGCAGCCATTCTGGGTCATAGCAATGGGTGCATGGTGGTTGGGCGAGAAAGTTTCCGCGAAGCTCGCCATTGCAGCTGTCATCGCGTTGTCCGGTCTGGTCCTCGCAACCGGAGTGATCGATGGGGGCGGTGGGATACACAACGCGCTGCCCGCTGGGTATTGGATGGGCGTCGCGATGTGTCTGGCAGGCTCTCTCGCCTACGCGGGTGTCGCGATCATAGCGAGGATGGCGACTCAGATCAGTTCCTTCGCGCTTGCCTGGTGGCAGTGCGTGGTGGGCGTGGTAGTAACCTGCTGGTGGCCGTTTGTACATGGACTACCGCATTCACCCGCGACATGGGGATGGCTTGCGGGTATGGGTGTCATCCATACCGGTCTCGCCTACGTCGTGTTGTATGCCGGCATGAGTCGACTGCGGACAGGCAATATCGCGCTATTGCAATTCGTTTATCCCTTGACAGCGATTCTGGTCGATCGAGTGGTGTATGGACACACGTTGAGCCCCACGCAAATGGTCGGAGTGAGTCTCATGGCCGTCACCCTGTGGTGTGTCAGGCGAATGTCCTGATGGAGCTCGTAGACGCATCTTTGACGAGATCGAGCGCTTACCGTTGAGCGACGTCAGACCCGCAAACGAGAATACACGCCTGACGCTCATTCCCGCACTGCCTGCACACGTCCGGCCTTGACGGCGGACTTCAGCAGCGACCAGTCCTTTTCGTTGCGCTCGGCATAAGCCAAGGCGAACGATTCGATCGCCGCGTCGAATGCATCGGCCCGCCCGATGTAACCGTAGATCAGCGCTGGATCTCCCGCCTTCGCCATCGAGTGCGCCAGCGCGTGGCCGCATGACACCGCATACTCGCTTAGGTCCTCCACATCGAAGGTTTTGAAATCGAACGAAACCTTCATGTCGCGCAACTGACGCACATAAAAGTCGACACCCATGTCGCGTGATTTGGACCAGCCGAGGAAGATATCGCTCGCCGATTGCAGCAGGCGCTGGCCCGTCACGACCCGCTGGCCATGGTTCGCATACTTGCTGGCGGGAAGATAGCGTTCCAGCACGGATGCCCGCGCCTCCTTGATCTGCAGGAACAGCGGACTTTCCCCATCGGCCATGAAAAGCGCCATATAGCAGCGCGTACCGACCGAGCCCACGCCAACCACGCGCATCGCCACGTCCATCAACTCGTAACGATCTAACAACGCGCGCCGTTCATCCGGCAGCGTCGTGCGAAACTCGGCAACGAATCGCCGGATGTCTTCATCGAAGCGCTTTGCTTCGCGCGAGCCGCGAGTCGCCACGTGGTAGATCAGCGGCTGCGAATCCCGGATGTGCGGCCGGCCGTCGATGAGTTCGATCTCGTGGCTCATCACCGCGCGGGGTGAGCGCGCTCGCGCCTTGTCGATGGTGGCTTGTTCCTTTGCTCTTTCGCCAACTGAGTCTGCAATGGCCAGCATCTCCTCGGCGCCAAACTGGTAGTACCAGACGTCCAGCGTGTCCATTGTGCTGAACGCAGCCGTACGCTCCCGAAAGGTCTCGCAAAGCCGGCGCACCACGGCGCACTGGTCACGCGTCTTGAATCCTCGATCGCGCGCTGCGATGACGAACGACACAGCGAGCCTGCGTATATCCCAGTCGAACGGTCCAGGCAGCGTTTCGTCAAAATCGTTCGGGCCGAAGAGAATCCGTCGCTCGGGGCTGGCAAAGAAACCAAAATTCGCCAGATGCGCATCGCCCGCCAATTGGACGATGATGTCCGTACGCGGCATCTTGGCCAAGTCGTATGCCATCAATGCCGCCGCACCGCGATAGAACGCGAATGGACTCGCAATCATGCGGCCGTATCGGATCGGTATGAGGTTCGGCAAACGGCCAGCGTTGGATGCCTCGAGCAATGCGATCGGGTCGCGGTCATCCACCTCGCAGACCGCGAGTCGTGCCCGTGGCACCTGCTGGCGGGCGGCCTTTCCCAATGCGATTCGAGACGCGGGCGCCCCTCGGCCACAGAACAATCGCGAGAGCTCCTCCGGCGCTTCTTCCACCGTCCGGTCCGGACGGTCTGCAGACGGTTCACCGCGCTTTGCATCACCACTCCCTGACATGGCGTCACCCCATCCCGTCAACTGTAAATGCGCCGCGCATCACCCTTGCTTAGGGACGGTCGGCGGTGAAGCACCGCGTAACTCCTCGATCGCGGCATCCGCCGTCATGAATATGTCCCGGTGGCCGGATGCTTCGTGAAACACGTCGTAGCGCTTGAGTTGTTGCCTCACGCCCGCGG
Source organism: Trinickia sp. (assembly GCF_035492435.1). Classification (GTDB taxonomy): domain Bacteria; phylum Pseudomonadota; class Gammaproteobacteria; order Burkholderiales; family Burkholderiaceae; genus Trinickia. The sequence continues at coordinate 68,114 of NZ_DATJJF010000107.1, read as the reverse complement.
GGACCGCGATGGCGGCGACACCGATGCCCCGCCGGTCGAGCTCGCTGCGCAACTGACGCAGCGCCTTGCCGGCCGTGTAATCGATGTTGTTGATCTCGGACGCATCGACCACCACCCAGCGCAGCTGTGGTTGAGCCTCGGTCACAAGCCGGAGAATTTCTTCCGTGAACCGCCCGGCATTCGCATAGAACAAGTCCGCCTCGAACCGGTAGATAACGATGCCCGGAGAGGCCAGCACATTGGGGGCGACGGCATGAGCGACCCAATGCCCACTCGGCGCGCGTGTCAGCACACGCGTGCGCAACAGATAGCTGTGCCGTGCATGAGCGATCAGCGACAGCACCACCGCGGAGAGAATGCCGTACATGACGTCGACGAACACGACCACGCACGCAGTCAGCAGCGCGACAACGAACTCGTCCCTTTGCATCCGATACAGTTCGGCCATGCCCTTTACGTCGATCAGCTTCACACCGATCATGAAGACGATCGCAGACAACACCGCAGCCGGCAGAAAGCTGAGCGGCCGAGTCAGGAAAAGCAATACCAGCAGCACGACCGCCGCCGTCGTCAGATGGGCGATCTGGGTTCTCCCGCCAGCCTCATCGAGCATCTCGGTCTTGGTCGGGCTTCCATTCACCACGAATGTCCCGGTGAACGCGGCGACCGCGTTCGCGCCTGCGAGACCGATGAGGTCCGCATTGTCATCGCCGCGCTCGTTGTAGCGGTTGGCGTACGCGCGAGCCGTCGCCGCGCTCTGCGCAATGATGACGATGAAGCACGACGCCGCCGTTGCCAGCACCTGATTGATCTCATGGGGATGGAAAGGCGGCACGAAAAGAGACGGCAATCCCCCGGGTATTTTGCCCGTCACCGCGATGCCATGCCGCGCGAAATCGAATGCCGCACTGGCCGCGATCGAGCCAACGACGGCAATGAGCGCCCCTGGCGCGCGTGGCGCAATGCGCTTGCATCCCACAATCACGACCAGGACGACCAAGGACAGGGCCGCAGTCCGATAACTCGCGTCGCCGAGCCGTTGAAACACGGATATGAGCTGTGATAGGGCCCCGTGCCCATGCTTCTCGAGTCCGATCAGCCCCGAGAGTTCGCCCACCGCGACCTGCACACCCACGCCGGTCAGGAAACCGACCAATGCGCTGCGCGACAGAAAGTCGGCGAGAAAACCAAGGCGGAAAATTCGGGCAAGCACCAGCATGGCTGCCACAACTAGCGCGACCGTGCTCGTCAGGCCGACATATGCCGCACTGCCCAGCGTGGCGACCGTCACGAGCGTACCTGCAAGAATAGCCGCGGTCGCGGAATCTGCGGCGACCACCAACTGACGCGACGCACCCAGTAGCGCAAACGCCACGAGCGGCAACAAGATCGTATACAGGCCCGTGACGGTGGGGGTGCCGGCGATCTTGGTGTATCCCATCACTTCCGGAATTCCCAGAGCGGCGAGCGTGATGCCCGCGACAATGTCATGCGGCAGTTGTGCGGCCTTGATGGGCAAGATCCCTTGCAAGAAGGGCACGCGATGCACGCCCGCATGGGTCGGGGTAACGGGCTTCATTACGTGTTCTCGGCGCGCACAGCAAGTTTGCCGACCAACGCATTCGCGACGAGTTCGTCTGCGATCACCACGTTGGTTGCCCCGGCGCTCTCGAGCAAATCCTTTCTCAACGTGTTCTCCCCGGGCACCGCGATCGCTAGCGAGGCGTTGAGTGTGTGCGCCAGCAGCGTGATAGCGAGATTGTTGTTGGAGTTAGGGGTCGTTACGACAAGCCCCTTGGCGCTATCTAGCCGCGCACGTCTGAGCACGTCGTCGAATACGTCCGGCAAGCCGACCACCACCATGTGGCCACGATCCGCTGCACAATCAGCTTGAGTCTGATCGCCGACAAGGACAAGCACCGTCTGCCCCGCTTCCCGCAATCGGTCTGCAACCATTTCACCGAGCGAATGGAATCCGACCACCACGTAGTGATTGGACAGATGTTCGAGCTTGCGTTTCATGAGCCTGTTCTCTCGATACGCCATCACATCGTCGCCCGATAGCAGTCCTGTCAGCTTTGAAACGGCAAATCCGCCGACCAGCAGTGTTCCGAGCATAGCCAGCAGCATGAAGACCTTCTGGTGATCGTCGAACTCGGAAAAATCGCCGAGTGTCGTTATGAGGTTGACCCCATCCCAAAGGGCCGCAAACACTTTCCTGGATAAAGGGACATTGGATTGATCGAGCAAGACCAGTCCGGTGGCTGCGCCGACTAGCAGCAAGGCAAGCAAGCCGAGTGTATGGTGCGTGCGGCGTCGCCATTCGCGAATGCGGACAGCCCCAAGACGAGGCTCACGGACACGTAAGATCCACATCATTCACTCGGTAGATATGCCCGACGATGACAGCAAACACGATGCCAGACGAACATCCTCTGTTTTTAAGGTCGGCCCAGCGGTCTACATCAACGTCTTGATGACCGCAGCCGTCCTGGCAGCCTTGATCGCATACAGTTGGGCATCCGGATGCAGGCCATCTACCAGCATGCTTTGCCAGTTGGGAAGCGTTTGGATGTAATCGTATTGCTTCACCAACGGAACATTGAGCTGTGCGGCGACTAAGTCCATCGCCGAAACAAAACTGGGCATTACCTGCAAATAGGTGTCGATCGACGATGGATTAGGCTCCTCGAAGACGGCGATCTTTCCGAACGAGCGAACGATGCTTACCCACTGGATCAAGTCTTGTTGATAGACGTCGACAGTCACCTTCAACGAATCGTTCAGACCGTAGTTCATGATGACGATCTGTGAAGGATCATTGGCGAGCCGCGTAGCCAGAGGACTCGGAAAGTAAGGCTCAATCCCCTGAATATCGTCTTCCGTGTCGGCTCCCGACGCACCGGCGTTGGTGACGGGAATACCCAAGATCGCTTGAAGATCATCGGGCTCGCTTTGTCCGCTCGGAGCCCCCACTCCCGCAACGGTCGAATCGCCCTCAAAGAGAATGGATGTAACAACTACTGCTGGTGCAGAGGCCGGGGTGGGGGCCGAGGCCTGCGAGGGGGCGGAAGCCTCGGATGGAGCAGAGGCCTCAGACGGAGCAGAGGCCGGGGTGGGGGCCGAGGCCTGCGAGGGGGCAGAAGCTGCGGAGGCTGCGGAAGGTGCGGAGGCTGAGGAAGCCGTCGACGGCGCAGGTAATGCTACGGCACCGGGCACTGTCGAGCCAGAATTCCCGCCACCGCCGCAGGCGGTAAGACCAATCGTTAGCAACAGCGGGGCCACAATCCTGTGCATGATTCGCTCCCCTTCCCGTGAGTCGGGTGTCGAGCCATCCGCGCCTCGACTGAGATAGGCGTGCGAACAACACAACGCCATATATCTCTACCCACTCGGAAGGCTCTCGACGAAGCTATAGTCCGTTAGCTATCTGAGCCTTGTATGTGGCCGACACAGCATCTGCGCAGTGACGTACCGCGGTAACCGCGGAACTGGCCGACGCAGACAGGGCGCGGCCTCTCACGCCTGGGCATTTGCCTGCTGCCCCTAAAAATTGAAACTCGCCAATTCCAGCCGCTTCTTTAAAAATGGCAGCGGTAATTTCTTGCATTCCGCGTCTGTTCAATGAGGGACAATTGGCTGTTCCGCCCCGCCATCAGCAAACGACTTAACGGTGGACGCTTGTAATTGAACCGTCTTCTCGGATCGCAGTCTTCTGGAAGACGGGTTTCCGGTCTTGTAATAGGACTCCTGCGCCGGAAGCGCCAGTCATCTGATTCGCCTGGTTAATCGTTGGCACCCTCGCTCGTTGGCACCCTCGCGAATCGAGTGCGAGTACAGCATACTCACTGTGGGCACGACAACCGGCGCTATTCGCTCCTCCAGCGGGCTTGCTGTCGTGCCTGATCGTACGATTTTCGATCCTGGTCCCGAGTTCGACACGACGAGATCGCAGTTTTAGCCAATCATTCTGCTCACCTCACCAGACAGAGACAATTCCGATGTATGTCCCATCCCATTTCGCCGAAACCCGCACGGATGTGCTGCACGCATGCATCGCCCAGTATCCGTTTGGCACGCTGATCACGCACGGCAACAGCGGACTCGATGCCAACCATCTTCCGTTTGAACTCGCGCTCGAGGAAGGGGAGCTGGGGGTACTGCGTGCGCATGTCGCACGGGCCAATCCGGTATGGCAAGACATTGCAAATGGCGATGAGGTGCTTGTCGTCTTTCATGCGGGAGACGCGTACATCTCCCCGAACTGGTATCCGAGCAAACACGAGTTCCACGAGCAGGTGCCGACCTGGAATTACATCGTCGTCCACGCGCACGGACGCATCACGATTCTCGATGACGAGCGCTATGTGCGCGGTGTTGTCGGTCGACTGACGCGCACGCATGAGGCATCGCAACCGAATCCCTGGAAGATGGGCGATGCGCCGAAAGATTACATCGACACCATGCTCAAGGCCATCGTCGGTTTGCAGATTGACATCACGCGCCTGGTCGGCAAGAGCAAACTCAGCCAGAACAAGGAAGCACGCGATATTCGAGGCGCGAGCGAAGCACTCATATCCCGAGGGACTTCTCCGATTGGAGATGCGATGCTGGAGCAGGTTGCGCAGAAGCGGGACTAAGGATGCGCGTCGTCACGCGCGCACCGATTGTCTCTCCTAAAACGTCGAGGCTGAATCTGGTTGCGGCCGGTCGTGGAATTGCCATTGTGCCGGAGCGAAGGGCAAGCCTCGGCGTTCAAGGGGTCGCCTTTGTGCCAATTTCCGGTGACGACGCAAAATCAGTTTGCGCGCTAGTGTTGCCACTCGAGCCGTTCGTGCTGGCTCGAGCCTTTGCGAGCCTCGTAACCACCCATTGGCGACGTTTTAAAAAACCGCTGGAGAGTGGCAGAGACCCTGAAAGCAGGTATTGCCCCCCACCCACTACTTCGCAAACAACCTCGACATATCGGCGAACGCCTTCAGCTCAAGGGCATTGCCCGACGGGTCGAGAAAAAACATCGTCGCCTGCTCACCCACCTCGCCCTTGAACCGGACGTGCGGCTCGATGATGAAACGGATGCCGGCGTCAGTGAGCCGGCGTGCGGCGGCGTCCCATTCCTCCATGCTCAGCACCGCACCGAAGTGGCGCACCGGCACCGCATCGCCATCGACGGCACTAGTGTTCCGATGCCCCACTTCGTCGGGGGCCAAGTGGGCAACGATCTGATGGCCATAGAAATTGAAGTCCACCCAGTCGGGCGCACTGCGTCCTTCGGGGCAGCCCAGCAGTTCGCCGTAAAAGCCGCGCGCGGCCTCGATGCTGTGAACGGGAAACGCGAGATGGAAAGGCGGCATCGGATGGTTCGGAGTACTCATGAATTTTCCCGGATGATTGGCCAATGGCTGGTTTGACGGACAGGATGTTGCGCGCGCAACGCCTGCGCAATCGGCATTTTATGACCAGTTTTTTTGATGGGAAAGCGAAGATTTTTTGGCCTAAACGACAATTTTTTCGATTGATTGCGAGGTGGGCGAAGCCGTTATTCGCGCTTATTTTTGGCAACGATGAGCGGACCTCGTCCAACATTCGTCAACTCGCTCGCAACGCCACAGCAATCGGCAACTGAGCAGCACGAATCGCAGGCATTAGCCCTCCCAGCATGCCGACCAAGCAAGCCATGATCACGCCGGCCGCCACCAACGGCGCTGTCACCGTCAGATGAAAGACCACCTGCGTAAAACCCGCTGCAAGCGTATTCACCGTGTTCCCATCGAAAAACAACCACGCCGCAGCAGAACCCATCACACTGCCGATCAATGCGAGCAGCATTGCCTCGGCCAGCACAGAAATGACGATCGGCAATCCACCGAAGCCGATTGCGCGCAACGTGGCGATTTCGCGCGTGCGCGTCGAGACCGCCGTGTACATGGTGTTAAGCGCGCCAAAGCATGCACCGAGCGCCATGATGCCGCCGACAAAATACGCCAGCAAATTGAGCAGCTTTGACAGATTGCGCGACTGTGCCGCGTAATAGTTCGTTTCGCGCTCCACGCTGACCTTCAGCGTCGGGTCGGTCGTCAATGCAGCTTTGAAGCGATCGAATGCTTGCGGCGACTCGAGCATCACCGACACCGATTGGAACAAGTTGCGCCGGTATGCGGAAAGCACCGTCTCGACATCGCCCTGCAACTCCGATTCGTGTGCGTCGCCGCCACTCTCAAAGATGCCGACGACCGTCCATTCGGAGTCGCGAAACGCAATACGGCTGCCAAGATCGAGTCCTTTGAATTGCGCGACAGCCGATTTGCCCACAATGATCTCGCGTACCGCGGGCCGATACATGCGGCCTGCGATCAGACGCGCCTCGGGGCGCAGCGCCCGAGCATTCGCACCGACTCCGCGCAACGTGACATTCGCGTCCGCACCGTCTTTCTTTTGTGGCAACGCAACGATCACAACGGCTTCGGCCGAAGCGATCGGACGGCCTGCCGAGTTCTTCTGGATCCCGGGTGCATCCATGATCGTCTGCGTGTTCTCGCGCGAGATCGTGCTGGCGAGTTCGGCCTCGGAACCCGCGCGCAGCACGAGCGCACGATCGACACGTGCCGTCCCCTTGAGCGTTTGCGTGAATCCTTCTGCCATTGCAAGCACCGAGATCATGACGGCCACCGTCACGGCAATCCCGATCACAATGACCCATGCGGTACCGATGCGCTGTGGCAAGCTGCGCAGGTTCATGATGGTGACGGCGACGATCTGCTGGATCATGAGCGCAGTGCCTCCGCAATGACGAGCCGCTTTGCGCGCCACGCCGGGATGATTCCGGTGGCGGCGGCGAGTATGGCGGCAATCGCGACGCCTTCGACGACGACAGCGAGCGGCATGGTCACAACGCCGAGCGTGTCGCGCAGCAGAGGAAATAAAAACTGCGCAATCGCAAGCCCCAAGGACGCCGCAACCACGCAGACGGCGAGCGCCTGTACCAGCACCAGCACAAGCACGCGGGTATCGCTGAATCCGAGCGTCTTCATGACAGCGAGCTCGGGCACCTGCTCACGCACTGCCTGCATCGCCGTGCTGCCAACGGCGAAGAGCAGCGCAAAAAAAACGGCAATCAAAATGTAGGTGACGATGAGATTGATGTCGGCAATCTGCTTGAGGAACGCCTGCTGGAACTCCTTTTCGGTCTGAGTCTTAGTTTCGTTCGGCGAGTTCGCAAAGCGTCTGTCGATCGTCGCGGCGATCTGGGCGGATTGGCTCGGATCGTTGAGTTGGACAACATACCACCCAACCGTGCCCTTGCCGAAACTTCGCGCTTCATCGAAATAGGCGTAGTTGAAGAACATGGCGTCCTCGCGCGTCCGGTTCGACGGTTGCTCATAGATGCCGACAATGTCGACATCCCAGTCGGAACTGCCATCGGACGCTTTGACCCAAATGGTGGAGTGCAACGGGATGCGATCGCCTATCTTCCATTGATATTTTTCGGCCAACCCCGCACCGACGATCACGCCGGTGCGCGTCTTTTTCAAAGCATCGATCTGCGCTTTCGAAACCACGACCTCGGGATGCGCGGGAAACTCAAGATCGGGCTCGACGGGAAATGCCGCAATCAGATTCTTGGGATCCTGGTAATACGGCCCAAACCAGGACTCGTGCGAGACGATCGCAACGCCCGGAATCGATTCGAGCTGGGACAGATACGAATACGGCAGGCTTTCTGTCAACGAAATCTTGTTGGTGACAATGAGGCGGTTCACGTTCGAGCGTTCGATCACTTCTTGAAACGCCGCGTTGATTCCCTGCAGCATGCCGAACAAGAGAAAAGCGATCACGATCGACATCAGCGTGAGCGAAGTGCGCAGCTTCTTGCGCCATAACATCGCCCACATCAAGGGGACGTATTTCATTGCGCCGCTCCACTCGGATGTCAGGCCTCAGTCTTAACCGGTTCGTCGGCAAGCTTGCCTTTGTCGAGATGCAGTGTGTGCGTGGCAAAATCGGCCGCCTTCTGGTCATGCGTCACCATGACGATCGTCTTGCCGTACTCGCGATTGAGCAGCTGCAGCAGGTGCAGAATTTCGTCCGCTGTCGTGCGATCGAGATCGCCTGTCGGCTCGTCGCACACGAGCAGCTTTGGATCCGAAACAAGCGCACGCGCAATGGCAACACGCTGCGCCTGTCCGCCCGAGAGTTCGGAGGGCTTATGCTTCATGCGGTCCTCGAGTCCGACCACCGATAGCACGATGTGCACGTTGCGCTTGCGTTCGTGCCTCGTCAACGATGTCAGCAGCAAAGGCAATTCGACGTTGCGCTCCGCACTCAACATCGGCATGAGGTTGTAGAACTGAAAGACAAAACCAACGTTATTCGCACGCCAGCGCGCAAGCCGGCCTCCCCTGAGATGGTCGATGCGTTGGCCCGCAACACTCACTTCGCCCGATGTCGGATGGTCGATGCCGCCGATCATGTTGAGCACCGTCGTCTTGCCGGAGCCTGACGGTCCCATCAGCGCGACGAAGTCGCCCTCCTTCACGTTCAGGCTCAGGTTATGGAGGACTTCGACGGTCTGCTTGCCGCGTAGATAGCACTTCGTGACTTCATGGAGAGAAACCATCGCACTCATGCCCTTGCTCCCTCGTCGAGGTGTTCACGCGACCCGCTACCGCCATCTCAACGCTCCACGACCTTCACGCGCGCTCCGTCAGTCAGCTTCGATAAGTCGCCAACGGCTACGCGCTCGCCCGGCGACAGTCCAGACCGGACAGTCTGTCCGTCATCGCCGCGTGTCCCCAGTTTGACCACACGACGCTCCACCTTGTCCTCATGCACGACGAAGACAACACCCGTCTCACTGTCAGAGCCAAGCTGTACAGCATCTGGCGGCAGTAAAACATTTGATGAGGATGCGCCTGCCGACGCGTCGCTTTGGCCGAGGAACGACACGCGAGCGCCCATCTCGGGAAGGATACGCGGATCGCGCGATTTGAACCCGACGCGCACCTTCACCGTCGCCTTGCTGCGATCCGCTGTCGGCACCACGGCGATCACATAGGCTGGAATCGGCCAATCCGGATACGCGTTGAGCTTCAATACCGCGGGCTCATCCGTATGAACCCGGCCGATGAAGTTCTCGCTGACATCGACCTCGACCTCGAGCGAATCCATATCGACCAGCGTGCAAATGCCGGTCCGTGTGAATCCGCCGCCGGCCGACAACGGAGAGACGATTTCTCCCGGCTGCGCGCTCTTGGTTGTCACGACGCCCGCAAAAGGCGCACGCACGATCGTGTCGTCCTGCTCTCGCTGCGCCACCTGAAGCGCAGCCTGCCGCACGGCCAAATTGCCCTTCGCAACACCAAGGTCTGTCTGCTTTGCATCGTAGTCCGCTTTGCTCGCGTCAAGCGCCTCCTCGCTAATCACGCCGGCCGCGGCCAATCGTTGATTGCGGCGATAAATCGGTGTCACGTTTTCGGCCGCCGCTTTCGCCTGGATTAGCGTCGCTTCGGCCTGCGTGACGGCGGCCCTAGCCTGCATCACTGCGGCGACTGCATTCGTATCGTCGAGCGTCGCGACGACCTCATTCTCCTTGATGCGCTGGCCCTCTTCGATGAATACCTGTGCGAGCTTGCCGGTTATTTTGGCGGACACCGTTGCCTGTCTACGCGCGACGACATAACCCGATGCATCGAGGATCGAGGGGGCGGCACTGCCCGTGCCCGCAGGGCCAAGACGGGCGAGCGCCACCTTCACCACGGGTGCCGCCGAACGCAATGCAATGTATGACGTAATGGCGCCCACGAGAGCCAGGCCGAGTAGGCCCGCTATCCACCACCGTCGACGCCCCTGCGTTACCTCCGGAGCGCGTTTATCGCGGTCGATGCGCAATTGGCGCAACAACTCCGATTTATCCGTCATCGATAGGTCCCGTTATCGAATGAACTGGCGCCTCACGTTCTCGTTATTGATGCCAAGGAGGCGATGACATCTTGTCTTCCGGAAGATCCCATTGTCCGCCGAGCGCGAGAAAGAGCGCCGCGGTGTCCTGATAGCGCGCTGCCAGTGCCTGTACATAGGCGATGCGCGATCGCTCATACTGCTGTTGCGCGATCAGCAGTTGGAGATTGTTCGCACCGCCGAGGCCAAAGCGTTGCTCGATCAGCCGCACGCTATCGGCAGCAGCCGTCTGCGCGCGGTATTGCGCGTTGAGGGTCTTTGCGTCGTTGTCGAGCGCGCGCAGCGAATCGGCAACGTTTTTGAACGCGAGCAGCACAGTTTGCCGATATTGCGCCAATGATTGGTCATAGCGCGCGATCGCTGCACGCCGGTTAGCGTTCAGGCTGCCACCCTTAAAAAGCGGCTGCGTGATGTTGCCTGCAAGAGAAAAGACGGAACTCGAGAGCAGGGATCCGAGCGTCTCCGCCGAGTTTCCAAAGCTCGCGGATAGGGCGATTTGCGGCAGCATATTCGCAGTCGCGACCCCGATTTCGGCGCTGGCCTGATGCAATTGCGCTTCGGCGCTCCGAATATCGGGCCGTTGCCGTACCACCTCCGACGGCAGCATCACCGGGATGTCGCTCGGCAAGCGCAACGCAGCGAGATCGAGCCCCGATTGCCCGTGTTCGGCGGGCGGCTTCCCGAGATAAACAGCCAGCTGACTGCGCGCCATCGCCTGCTGCTGATTCAATGGCGGCAATGTGGCCTGGAGCGACGCAAGGTTGGACTCCGCTTGCAGCACGTCAGCGCGCGCCGCCCCACCGAGCTCGAACTGCTTTTGGGTGAGTTCGACCTGCCGCCGAGCCGATTCAATCAGATCGTTCGTTGCATCGATTTGCGCATGCAGCGAGGCTTCGAGCAGCGCGGTAGTAACAACGTTCGCCGCCAGTGTTTGACAAGTCGCCTCGAGTTCTTCGCGCTGAAAATCGCGCGCCGCCTCCTGCGCCTCAATGCCACGGCGCACGCCGCCAAAAACATCGAAGTTGTACGACAGATTGACGGACGCGTTGAAAAGCGTGAAGAGGAACGTTCCAAATTGGGGAAACCCCTGGCTCGCTCCGCTGATTTTTTGTCGCGACACGCCCGCGGTGCCGTCCAACGACGGAAAAAGTGCACCGCGCTGCGCGATAACCTGCTGCTGCGCGGCGCGCAACGCCGCTTGTGCCGACGCGATCGTCGGACTATTGCCGAGGGCTTCCTCGACAAGTCCATCGAGCTCGCGCGAACCGTATGCGGTCCACCAGCGCGATTCGAGTACCGCATCCGAGCGGAACTGTTGAGCTTCGCCGCCGGTAACGGGGGTCGCCTGAGTCTGCTGCGGCAGCGGCGCAACGGTTAAGGCATGCGCAACGGGCGGCGCGGGCTGCTCGAAGTCCGGCCCCACGGCGCAGGCCGCGAGAACAACGGCGCAGCCCGACGCGAGCCATGTCCGACACGACCGGTTCCGCTGGATGAATTCGCTCGAAAACCGGGATACCACTCGACACTTTTTGTCGTTGTGATCCATGTTCGTCTCGACAGCTATCCATTCCTTTTGTGCCTTCTTTTACGCCGGGGTGAAGACGGCTACCGTGGCGCTGCGATGCGGCAACGAGTATAGCGCCGGCACAGCAGCGCTGGGCTGCCCTTGCATGTATCGATCATGCAAGGGCGTCGACACGATATGAATTTATCTCGACACCGCTCGCACTCAGGCGTCACCGCCCTCTTGGGCGAGCGCTTTCCCTAGCAACTCATCCAATAGGCCCGTCATACCCTCGGGATGTGTCGCGGCGCGTTCCTTCAGCACCCTCACCAACTCGCCGTCGAGCTTGCAGGCAAACGGCACGAGTCCTTTTGCCTGATCCAGCTTGCGCTGCTCGCGCCGGTTGGCTGGCCCCTCGGTTATGCCCTTGCCGAAGCGTTCGGAGTGCGTCTGCTTCATCGAGTGCGTCAACTTGAGTGCCTTGTTCTTTTCCAAGTCGGTTTTCTTCATTGCCATGAGACAGTGTCCTACAGTCGAAATCGGTGAGGAACGCATTGTACGCAGTGCACGCGTGCTTTTCGCATTAGGCGTGGCGGCCGTCAAAGTGTTCGTTTCTCGATCCTCGTACCTCGGGCCATTCTGTGCGGATTGGTTCCGACCCGAATCCCGACACCCAACTCGAAAGCGCGCTTTCTCTATGCGTTCAAGCATCCAAAGGTATGGATGCGCTATGCCCACGGAGGACTGCATCGACCGTTCGTAGCATGGTTTCGTCGATGGCCTCCGTCTATCTTGATTTACATGGTCCTTTCGACTTTGCCCGAACGTCGGTCCCAATGGTTCCCGACAGCCCGACCGCCGCGCACGGATATCGCCGCGAAGGCACAGAGGGTGGAAGCTGTTTCGCCGCGCGCAGCGTAGCGACAAGAGTCGGCAAGAGGCCTCGAGCGGCTGACCGCACGTGGCACAGCTTTGCACGCGGGTGGGTTGCCTGTGGGATGGTTCCTTTTCATTGCAGGAAGTCATGCACCTCAAAATCAGTGGACGCGATCTCGAGCTCACTTCGGGACTGCGTAAATACACGGTCGCGAAACTCGAGCGGGTCTTGCGACGTTTCGATAACGTCACCGAAGTGAAGGTTTTGCTGTCGGTCGACGACTATAGGCAGACCATTCAGTGCGCCGAGGTCTACGTTCAAATGAACGGCCGAGGCGTCTTCGCCGAAAGCTCTAATGAGGACCTTTACGTTGCAATCGATTCGCTGGCCGAGAAGCTCGAAAGGCAGGCTGTACCGCACGATACTCGTGCGCAAGCCTCTCATCGCGACGCTGTCACATTTCGTTCGATGAGTATGGCCTTGTTCGCAAAATTTTAGGATTGCTAAGAAACTGGCTTGGGGGCTTTGGCACAACGCGCGGCTCGGGGAAACAACGCCGCTATTGCTTTGCTCGGATCGCCATCATCAGGCGACTGTGGCGAGTACCGTCGTCTGCGCCAACTCAAGCCGATTACCGCCAAGCGACTTCGCGCTGTATAACGCCTGGTCGGCCGCTGCCAACAGATCGGCAAGCGCGAGCGCTTCGCTTCCTGACTGCGCCAAGCCGATGCTGACGGTGGCACGTATCTCTACGCCGCTCACCCTGTGAGAGACCGTCTCAGCGAAACGTCTAGCGACGGCCTCGCCCAACTCTCTGGCGCGCAGGCTGTCATGGTCATGCAGCAAGGCAGCAAACTCTTCGCCGCCGATGCGAGCAAGAATCGCCGCCGGTCCCACCACGCTTTGGACAATTTTCCCAAAGGATTTAAGGACCTCGTCCCCCGTCTCGTGACCGTATCGATCATTGATCGCCTTGAACTGATCGAGGTCGAAGGCAAGAATTGAAACCGGCCGAGGTACGCCGCCATCGTGGATGACGCGTGCGCCCTCTTCAAAAAACCACCTGCGATTGCCAAGACCGGTCAAAAAATCGGTTTGCGATTCAAGCAAGAGCTGACCATGGGCTTCGTCGCGAATGATTCTCAAGAGAGCCATCGGCAAAACGACGGAATACAAGACACCCTCGTACATCGTGATTTTGCCAACTGCCGACAGCATGCTTGGCCCATACAATGTCACCAACGCAGGCAAAACAGCTGTTCTAAAGACATAAAAGATCGCATGACCGCCCGACACTATCGCAGCGATATACCGCGATTGCACCCACTTCATTCCGTCGATACGAACTAGCTCCCGAGCCGTCATGCCGCAAGCCACCACAATTGGAATCGAACTCACATAGCTCCAAACGGCTTCTTGCCACCGCGCGCCGCCAACCGCCCACGTGAGCGCCATGACGAGAAGCATGCCCACCGAACCGGCTCGGTATTGCCGGCCGCTCAAAGATGCGACACCGTGCAGGATTAACAGGTAGCCGGTGATAAAGAGGAGATTACCTATGGCCGCCCCGATCGCACCCGGCAGATCACGACGCAATAGTGCCGCCACACAGCCCACTGCAAGCGTGGCGTATCCCGCCGCGAGTATCGTCAATTCTCTCCTGCGCCCAGGATAGATTCGACGCTCCCACAACGTCATTCCGCAACTAACAAACAGGGTGCCTACCGCAAGAAGATAAAGAGTAAACAGATCGACATGCATTGCTGACGTGGCCGGTTTACGCTGGTTTACGCCGGCGCATCGCGGCGGCTGTCCCATTTTACGCAGAAAATTACGACGGCATGACGATTGCCACGCTTCGTTGGAACATGCATTTGGTGGAGACTTACGCTTAAGGCCGGTCTAATCAATCGGCACGTCAACATAATGGCACAGGAAAAAAATCGAGGTGATAGGATGTTTTAATTTCCATAATTGGGTGTTGCCCCCCGCCGCCTTGACGTTGTCGACTGGAAAACGCTGATGTAATCGTGCTTGCACTGATCGTCTACTATCTTGTGCTCTACAAGTTTGGTCCACTGCCGGCACGGTGCGAATAGATTTTCGCCCCGCAAAGTCCGCTGCTTTTCCATGAGGAGACGAGGATCGATTTCCCATTCGCGTGTTAAACCCTTTACAGGCGAACAACCTCCGGCTGGACGCACGCGTCGAGCGAATCTAACCGTCGGTGCGCGCGTGTTGCAGTATCGCCTGTGCAGTCCAGCGCACGGTCCGCAGAATTTCTTCGAATTCGAGGTGCCAGATGTCCTTCAGTACGAGAAAGACTTCGGTGCCGTAAATCAGTGACAGCGCTTGCAATAGGCGCTGGAAACGCGCCTCGCCGAGCTCTTCGCGCAATGGACCGGCTGCGGAACTGAGCAGCTCGATGCGATGTCCGCGCACCAGGTGTTCGTCGTTGCCGCTTTGGGCCGCACGAGCCTGCGCACCTTGCTGCAGCGATACCAGTATCGCCGCACGCAGTTGCACCTCGTACTGCTCCATGCGGGGAAAAGCATGGAGCAGCAGTTCGTCGACACGGCTGACTGCATCTTTCGATTCGGAATTCCATTCGAGGATCGGCCCGAGGCTCTCATCGACAACGGCTGCAACAAGCGCGCTTTGAGTCGGGAAGTAACGATATGCAGTGGCGCGCGATACTTCTGCGGCCTCGGCAAGCTCGGCCACCGACGGCGTCAGGCCGCGCGCCATCATTTCCATCGCCTTGGCAAGCAGCATGCGCCGCATACGAGCCCGTGGTCCTCGCTGGGCCACGCCGGGATTTTCGTTCGCGACCGGACGTATCGACTGGACGGCGGCGCGTCGGGCTCTAGTCAATTGTTTACCCTGAATTTTCGACAAAAAGAGACGTGAGTCTCATCCTAATCCTATAGACTCTTCTTGTATCTTATGTCTTCGGGCTGAGAATTGCGACCATCAACAAGCCACTGTCGGACGCAAACAATATGACGCGCGATAAACAGATCTACTTGATCGGTACGTTTGACACCAAGGCCGCAGAGGCGCTTTATCTGCGCGATCAGATACGGCTCGCCGGTGCGCCGGTTATCACTGTGGATGTCTCGACAACCCCGGTTGGCGAAAGTGCGGACATTCCCGCGCGTGTTGTCGCCGAGGCGCATGCGGGTGGCCCCGCTGCCGTGTTCACGGGAGACCGGGGCACCGCGATAACGGCGATGATCGAGGCCTTCAAGCGCTTTCTGGCGAACCGCGACGATGTCGGCGCTGTGATCGGCCTTGGCGGCTCTGGCGGTACCGCACTCATTACCCCGGCGATGCGATCGCTGCCCGTAGGTCTGCCAAAGCTCATGGTGTCGACCATGGCGTCCGGCGACGTGTCTGCCTACGTCGGCCCGACCGACATCACGATGATGCATTCCGTCACCGACATCGCAGGGCTGAACCGTATCTCTCGCCGGGTGTTAGCGAACGCGGCCGGCGCGATTGTCGGCGCATTTCACCTGTCGCAGCGCTACGAAGAACCACCCGAATCGCGCGCGGCGGTGGGCCTCACTATGTTCGGCGTTACAACGGCGTGTATCCGCGACGCGTGTACAAACCTCGAGCCGGACTACGATTGCCTCGTGTTTCACGCTACGGGCGTAGGCGGCGCATCGATGGAGAAGCTCCTCGACGCCGGACTCTTGATCGGCCTGCTTGATCTCACGACGACTGAAGTCTGCGATCACTTGCTCGGCGGCATCCTGGCTTGTACCGATGACCGCTTTGGCGCTGTCTCACGAACGCGAGCGCCTTACGTCGGATCCTGTGGGGCGCTCGACATGGTGAACTTCGGTGCGCCCGACACGCTCCCGTCACAGTATCGCGGCCGCACGTTGTACGCGCATAACCCGCAGGTCACGCTCATGCGCACGAGCGCGGACGAAAATTCACGCATCGGCGCCTGGATAGGCGAGCGGCTGAACCGATGCCAAGGCGAAGTGCGCTTCCTTTTGCCGGAGGGCGGCGTGTCGGCATTGGATGCGCCGGGTCAGCCCTTTCACGATCCCGACGCCGACGCTGCACTGTTCGAGGCACTCGAACGCACCGTCTTGCAGAACGCGCATCGCCAGTTGTTGCGCGTGCCCTATCACATCAACGACCCACAGTTCGCCGCGCTGGCTGCCCGGCACTTCCGCGAACTGACCCAACTCGAGGATCGAAACCTTGCCACGTTTTGAACGAAAAGAACTACTGCAGAAATTCCAGTCGATGGTATCCGCTCGGCAGCCGATCGTAGGCGGTGGCGCCGGAACCGGCTTATCCGCCAAATGCGAGGAAGCGGGGGGAATAGACCTGATCGTGATATATAACTCGGGCCGCTATCGGATGGCGGGGCGCGGGTCGCTGGCCGGCCTGCTGGCTTATGGCAACGCGAACGAGATCGTGATGGATATGGCCCGCGAGGTACTGCCGGTGGTCCGCAATACGCCCGTGCTGGCAGGCGTGAACGGGACCGATCCATTTTGCAACTTTGACGCTTTTCTCGACGATGTACGGCGTGTGGGCTTTTCCGGCGTGCAGAACTTCCCCACGGTGGGCCTGATCGACGGGGTCTTTCGCGCCAATCTGGAAGAGACCGGCATGGGCTACGCGCTGGAGGTGGAGATGATCCGGCTCGCGCATGCCAAGGGACTGCTGACCACGCCCTATGTATTTGACCCGGATCAAGCGATCGCGATGGCGAAGGCCGGCGCCGATATCCTCGTTGCTCACATGGGACTGACGACAGGGGGCACGGTCGGCGCTGAAACAGCGATGACACTGGATGACTGCGTCAGCGCGATCGATCGTATCGCCGAAGCCGCGCTTCAGGTTCGCGACGACATGATCATCCTGTGCCATGGCGGCCCTATCGCGACCCCGCAGGACGCGCAGTACGTACTGCGCGCCTGTAAGGTCTGCCATGGCTTCTACGGTGCCAGTTCCATGGAGCGCCTGCCTACCGAAGTCGCACTGACAGCGCAGACGCAGGCGTTCAAGCAGTTGAGCTTTTAAAACCGGTTTTTGTCCGGCCTAACCACTTTTGCGAGGTCAACCGTGCCTAACACCATTTATATCAGTGACGTCATCAATGCTCCCATCGACGCCGTGTGGTCGATCATGCGCGACTTCAACGGAATGCCTGCCTATCACCCGGGGATCATCGGTAGCGAGATGGAAGCCGGCGCACGAGGCGACACCGTCGGCGGCGTGCGGCGCCTGGCCCTCGGGCCCGATGCGTACGTGCGCGAGCAGTTGCTGATGCTCGACGACTTTAATCATGCATTCACCTACAAGATCATCGAAGGCACGTTACCGGTACGTCACTATGTGGCCGGCGTGCGGCTGTCGCGTGTGACGGCCGGCGAGCGCACCTTCGCCGAATGGTGGGCGGATTTCGAAGTGACCGGCGGCGCCGACCGCACGCACTGGATCGAACATATCGGCAACAATGTGTTCGGCGCCGGCTTTGCCGGCGTCGCGGCCAAGCTAAGCGCGGCGTAACTGCCGCCCTGCTCGTCATTGCGGCGCTCAAGGGAGCCGACCCAAGCCGTGCTTTTTCGGCGCGGCTTTTCAACGACTTTCGAGCGGCGGCGCGAGGACAACATGGGGCATGGGTGCGCTATTTAGTGGGCGCCTGTATCGCCCCAAATGGGCGACACCAACATGCTGCTTTTCGAGGGCTTTGGGGCCTGTGGCCGCCGCTAAACCCCACATTGCCTACCGATTTGCAGTCTCAACCAGGAAGCTATCTAACAACGGAGACACGAAGTGAAAATATCGAAGCTTTCAAGAATCGCTCTGCTCTGTGCTGTCGTTGGCGCCAGTATCTCGCCGGTTTTATCGGCCCAGTCGCAAAGCGACTACGGCCCCCCTCTTGAAACCGTCAAGACATTCGACACGTTCAAGCTCGTTGGCATTGGTGTGTCTCATGAAGGCCGCGTCTTCGCCAGCGCACCCGCAGCCCAGTCCGGGGACAGGCTCGTCGAAGTCAATGCGCAAACCGGCGCCACCACCCCGTATCCCGATCAGGCCTGGAACACTCCCGGCACGGATACAGAGCATGAGTGGGCGGTCCCGCAAGCGATGTGGGTAGATAAAGCTGATCATCTGTGGGTGCTCGATTCCGGGCGCGTGGTGCTGGCGGGCGCGGGTTCGGGCGCCAAGCCCAAACTGGTTGAATTCGACCTCAGCAACAATAAGGTAATCCGCACCTATGGCTTCGACGGCATCGTTGCCCCTACTGACTCCCTCAACGATCTGCGCATTGACCTCGGTCATGGGTACGCGTACCTGACCAACGTCGGCAATCGCGGTAGCCTCGTCGTGCTGAACCTTAAGACCGGCCAATCGCAGCAGGTTCTGGTCGGCGAGCGCTCGACCTTTGCCGATCCCCACGAGCATCTGATGATCGGTGATCAACCTGCGCAAACAAACGATGGTAAGCAGGTCGCGATCCACGCCGACGGCATCGCGCTCTCTCCGGATGCCAAATGGCTCTATTACCGGCCGCTAACCGATCACAACTACTGGCGCGTGCCGACCAGCGCCTTGATCGACGCAAAGCTGTCCCCCGCTCAACTGTCGCGCCAAGTGCAGTATCTCGGCTCGGCCGAACTGACCGGCGGTTTGATCATGGACCAACATGGGACGCTCTACGGCGGCGATCTCGAACACAGCACCGTCGTTGCGCTCGACATCAATCCTGCAACACACAAGGTTAAATCGCACCTCTTCGTACGCGCTCCCGGGCGACTTTCGTGGGCGGATGGCTTCGCTATCAGCCAAGGTTATCTCTACATCGCAGATTCGCACCTCTGGGAGGTGGCATTCAAGAATCATCTGCCGCGTTCAGGACCGTTCACCATATTCAGGGTAAAGCTGCCCGCAAGCTCTGGTCTTAATGGGCTTGGCTGAAGGGAGAGCCGACGTCAACCGCTGCTCGTGTAATCCGTTAGGGATCTTTCGCATGCTGTTTCAATTGCCTACGAGAAGATCCCTACATGGCTCACAAAGTATTTCTTTTTTCTCTTCTCGCATGCCTGAGTGCGCCGGGTTGGGCGGCCGATCTGCCCAACCCGTCATTGACACCGGGCGCCGTCAACGGCGCAGTAACGCAAGCGAATATCGAGCAGACCATCTGCGTTCGAGGCTATACCAAAGGCATTCGCCCTCCAGCCCACTACACCAATCGGCTCAAGAAGGAGCAACTAGCCGAGTACGGCTACCCCGACGTAAATCCCAAGCATTACGAAGAAGATCATTTGATTCCGTTGGAAATCGGCGGTAATCCCACCGATCCTCGCAACCTATGGCCAGAGCCGCGACTGTCGCAGTACAGCGCGAAAGTAAAGGATGCGTTGGAAAACCGGCTTCATCGGCTGGTTTGCAGCGGTCAAGTCCCTCTTCTGCAAGCGCAAGAAGAAATTGCGACCAATTGGATAACGGCCTACAAGAAATACGTCAATCGATAGGCCCTTACCTTCCAGGCGTGGCCTGGCCGCCAACCCGTCATCGATCGAAACACGAAAGGCATCGTGGCGCGCGAGGGGTCTTCCAACGAAATAGCAACCCGGCTCCTCGCTTCAGGCATCACCGGGAGTCGTTCTCATCAGTCTCAGTTGAACGGACGGCCGGCAATTTGCTCGTAGACGATCGTGCCGTCGTCGGCATCGAACCGCTCGACATAGTTGCGCGCACCACACATCGCGCAACGGAATAGCAATCCTTGGCCTTCGTCCTTGATGACAACGTCGGCCAGTTCCCATTGCGTGCCGCAGCTTTGATTTCTACAAGTAAACACGGTCATGTTCTCACTCCATGGTGTTTCGCACCCTCGCTGACACAAGCGAAGCTGATGCGTTGCGCGAGCCACCCCACGTGTCGCACGAATCATGGACGCGATGTGGCGGTTCGCTGGTTATTGCGTCACTGCAGCAGGCCAGAGAAAACATCTCGCGCGAGCAAGCGCGAAATGTCATGGCCATGTAGCAGCGCTTTGCACGCGCATTACCTCATCGTCCGGAGCCTTCAGCCGCAGTCTTGCTTGAGCGGCGAGCCCGCGGTGCCGATTTGCGCGGCACCTTCGCGGCCTTGGTGCTGGCCGCCGAATCTGCCGATGGTTCGGCCACGGGCGACACCTCTTCGGGCCGCGGCTGTGTAATGAGCGCGTCGACTTTTTTCGCGGCGGTTTTGCGTCCGCGGCGAGGCGCCGACGCCTTCTCAATCGGTGCTTCGATTGCCGTCTCGCGTTCGGTCCCCGATTCAACGACGACGGGCACAGGCGCTTCCAACGCCACCACCTCCGCAACCCCGCTCGGCTGCGGGGAGACCTGCTTGCGCGCGTTGCGGCTCGTGCGGCGGCCTCGATTGCCGGTGGATTCTGCGGTGGGTCCTGTATCTTTGCTGACTGAGGCTTGTGATTCCGCTTGCTTAACCGACTCCGCGGTTGAGGCTTGGACGGCGCGGTAGACAAACGCGCCGGATTTGTCGTCGCGGCCCACTTCCAGCAGACCACGCGATTGGGCTTCGTCAAGCACGTTACCGAACGCGCGAAAGCCGAAGTAAGACTCGTTGAAGTCGGGCTTGCGCCGCTTGATTGCGCTTTTCAGCACCGACGCCCATATCTTTCCGCTTTCGCCACGCTCGGCGGCAAGTGCCTCGAACGTTTCGACGGCGATCGCAACGGCTCGCGTCCTGCGTGCTTCAAGCTCTTCTTTCGGCTGCTTGTCTTCATCGGCCGAACGCTTCGGACTGACGTTCGCGTCACGCGACTCGCGTTTTGCGATCGTGCGCTGCTGCTCGCGTACGAGGTCATCGTAGAAAATGAATTCGTCGCAGTTGGCAACCAAAAGATCGGACGTCGACTTTTTCACGCCCACGCCGATGACTTTCTTCGCGTTTTCGCGCAGCTTCGAAACCAGGGGTGAAAAATCGGAGTCCCCGCTGATAATGACGAAAGTATCGACGTGCGATTTCGTGTAGCAGAGGTCGAGCGCGTCGACGACGAGCCGGATATCCGCCGAGTTCTTGCCCGACTGGCGCACGTGCGGGATCTCGATCAGTTCGAAACTCGCCTCGTGCATCGCCGACTTGAAACCTTTGTACCGGTCCCAGTCGCAATAGGCTTTCTTGACAACAATACTGCCCTTCAGCAGGAGCCGTTCGAGAACCGGCTTGATGTCGAACTTCTCGAACTTCGCATCGCGAACGCCGAGCGCGACGTTTTCAAAGTCGCAAAAGAGCGCCATGCTGACGCTATCTTGAGGTGAGGCCATACATTCTCCAGCCGATGTGGCGCAACGTGTTGTGTATTTGAAAGCGCACAGAATCCAGATGCCCCCGCGAGCTGCGGTCAGCCAAGCTCAATGCTGCTCGAAACGGGCGAAGCGCTTCTCGATAGCGCGTTCCTCGCTAGCGCAATCGGTGACGCGTGCAGCGGGCGGCCCTCGGCGCATCCACTCGAGCATCCGGTCGACCTGATTGGCCGCACCTTGCAGCATGGCTTCGACCGAACCGTCAGGCAGGTTCGCGACCCAACCCGTTACGCCTAGCTCATGCGCGCGTCGCACCGTTGCGTGGCGGAACCCGACGCCTTGCACCATGCCGCGTACTTGCACGTAGTACGTCTCGATCCTCGTATTCAAATCAGGGTCCGTCATTGCTCTTCTCCCGCCCAACGCATTTTCGCCAAGCCGGCATTGTAGTCGTCCTTCGCTCAAGGGCGAGACGACATGCCAACAGTGCGTATGAAGAAAAAGCCGCAGCGCCGGCTATCGTTTCCCTGGCGTTTTCCACCGGGCGTTTAGAATCGCGTCACTCGATGCGGCACAGTGCGCCGCATCGCTTTGCAACGGATAAGGAAACCCACTGATGACCGCCACATCACGCGATCTCGTGCTCGTTACGGGCGCATCGGGATTCGTCGGCTCGGCCGTCGCGCGTATAGCGCTCGAACGCGGCTTCGCCGTGCGCGTACTCGTTCGAGCGACGAGCCCGCGCAAGAACGTCGAATCGCTCGACGCGCAAGTCGTCGTCGGCGACATGCGCGACGAAGCATCGATGCGCAACGCTTTGCGCGGCGTACGCTATCTCTTTCACGTCGCGGCCGACTATCGCTTGTGGGCCCCCAACCCAGACGAAATTGAGCGCGCCAATCTCGAAGGCGCCGAGGCAACGATGCGCGCCGCCCTTGCCGAGGGTGTGGAGCGCATTGTCTACACGAGCAGCGTCGCCACGCTGAAGGTAACGAGCGAGGGACGGGTCGCCGACGAAACGATGCCGCTTGCGCCCGGCGAGGCCATCGGCGTTTACAAGCGCAGCAAAGTGCTTGCCGAGCGCGCCGTGGAACGCATGATCGCGCAGGACCGCCTGCCGGCCGTCATCGTCAATCCTTCGACACCGATCGGCCCGCGCGATGTGCGCCCGACGCCGACGGGCCGCATCATCGTCGAAGCGGCGCTCGGCAAGATTCCGGCATTTGTCGATACGGGACTGAACCTCGTGCATGTGGACGATGTGGCCATGGGGCACTTGCTCGCGCTGGAACGCGGACGCATCGGCGAGCGTTACATTCTTGGAGGCGAAAACCTGCCACTGCAACAAATGCTTGCCGACATTGCCGCGCGCACTGGCCGCAAGCCGCCGACGATCAGCCTTCCGCGCTGGCCGCTTTACCCGATCGCTTTCGGCGCCGAGTGCGTCGCCAAAATAACGAAACGCGAACCGTTCGTCACCGTCGACGGGCTGAAAATGGCGAAGAACAAGATGTATTTCAGCTCCGCCAAGGCCGAGCGCGAGTTAGGCTACCGCGCCCGCCCGTACCGGGAAGGTTTGCATGACGCGCTCGACTGGTTCCAAGAGGCTGGTTATTTGAAGGCGTAAATCGACGTTGGAC
The DNA here is from genome assembly GCF_035492435.1 of Trinickia sp. GTDB lineage: Bacteria > Pseudomonadota > Gammaproteobacteria > Burkholderiales > Burkholderiaceae > Trinickia. The sequence goes on along the minus strand of NZ_DATJJF010000107.1, from coordinate 44,840 downwards.
CGAACGTGGAGCGCAACGCGATGAAGGGTCCCGTGCCAATTTGTTACAACCTCGATCGGCACGGCAGCGAGATAAATCCCGCGCACCGGTAAAATCGCGGAATCTTCAGGAAAGAACGCGCATGAACCTTCAAGAACAAATCGGGGCACTCGAAGCCAGCATCGACGAGCTCAATGAGCTTAACCAGCTCGCGCAGACCGCTCTTGCCACGACAGTTGAACGAGAGCCGGCTGAACCCGACGCAGCCCCTGATTCGGCCCCTGCCGCGGTTGAGACGCCTGAACCGCACGACGAAACCCCCACGCTGCGCGTGGGCCGTCCCTCCCAAAACGAGCTGACGTTTTCCATCGGCTCGCAGACCGTCACGCTGCACCCACAGCAGCTCGGCCAGCTGATCGAGGAGCTTGCCCATGCGCGCGCGTCCATGTTGCCGGAACCGCCAACCACGATCACGCCCGGCTGGCGCTTTGCGTCCACGAAAAACCCCGTGATGGCTGTGCAAAAGCAGGGCAATGGCGACCGGCTGCTCCTCGTCCGCCATACCGGGCACGGCTGGGTGCCTTTCACGTTTTCGCCAGACATGGTCATCCAGCTTTACATGATGTTGTCGCAGGCATAACAGCGGCTCGCGCTTGATCTTGCGCCACCGCCACCCGTTGCGCTTGGGGTTGCGCTCGGTTGCTTGATGGCGCCACATCAAGCGCCATCAAGCCGATTTTCAGCGATCCTGCACAGGTGCCTGCACACGCGCCTTCCATTGGCCGCCTTTGCCGCGCCAATACCGGATGGCTGACGCCCACGTGGCGCCGACATAAAAAAGCGCAACGAGCGGCAATACGGGGGCCCAATAAAGCGAGCGGCCGTAATAGCGAAGCATCGGTGCGTAGGCACAGCACATTGCAGCCCAGGCAAGCCAGGCCGGCCAGCCTGGCGCTCCGAGGGCGAGCGCGACGACGGGCGGCACGAGGTAGATGACGGTCATACCAGCGAGCGTGCCTGCCAGCAGCAACGGCGAATAGTGCAGCTGCGTAAAGGCGGTGCGCGCGATCATGTTCCAAATCTCGCTCGCGCTGTCATAGGGACGCAGCGAAACGCTACGCTCGGCGACATCGAGGCGAATCCGATGACCGCCCACTCCGCGGTGTTTGATGCGTGCGGCCAAGCTGCAGTCGTCAATGAGCGCCGCGCGGATCGATTCGATGCCGCCTGCTTCCTCGAGCGCCGAACGCGCAACTAGCATGCATCCGCCAGCCGCAGCAGCCGTCTTGTTGCGCGGATTGTTCACCCAGGCGAACGGATACAGCTTGGCGAAGAAGAACACAAAGGCCGGGATCAGCGCTTTCTCCCAAAACGAGTCGCAGCGCAGACGCACCATCAACGAAACCAGATCGCGTTGCTCTTCGCTAGCGCGCGCAACAAGCTGGGTGACGGCATCAGCGGGATGCCCGATATCGGCGTCGGTGAGGAGCAGGTACTCCGCACTGAGACCGAGCGTTGACACTGCGGCGATTCCCTGCGATTGCGCCCACACCTTGCCCGACCAGCCCGCAGGCAGCGGCTTGGCGGAGATGACGCTGAGGCGCTCGGCGCAACCGAGAGCGAGCGCCGCGCTCCGAGCGGCATCGGCCGTGCCATCGGTACTGTGGTCGTCCACCAGTATCACGTGAAAATCGCCGCGGTAATCCTGCGAAAGCAGTGAGCTGAGCGCCTCGCCGATCACGTCGGCTTCGTTGCGCGCAGGCACGACCGCAACGACGGCCGGCCACTGCCGCGGCTCGACGGCAACGGGCGCTGCCGGCCGCGTACGCCAGAAGCCGCCGCGTGCCACGAGAAGAACGCACCAGATCGCCAGCGAAATCAGCGACAACCAGAAAAGCACCGCCGTCATGTCCGCTCCTGCGCCGCGTGGTGACTCATCGCCTGCCGGCAGTCGGGTGTGCCATGCGACAAGGGCCGCGGCATCGACGATGCGATTGCCACGCAAAATGGATCGGAGCGGTCGTTGCGCATCTCGCGCGCTCGGTAATGAGACGGGGGCATCGGCAAAGGAAATGAAAGGGTTGCGGCGAAACCGCTTAGTTTACTGGGTCGGCGACGATTACGCCGCGCTGTCTCGCGCGCAGCGCTCGGCGGCGCGCGCCCGCTCTGTAGGCAAGAGCGCAACACTGAACACAGCATTTGCTGCGTGCGCAAAGCGCTTGCGTCCCGATCGCGTTAGAATGCGCGTCTGGATTCAGATTTACCAGCTTTCACGCCCGCTTTTAATAATAGTTATGGTTGGGTCAGGGCGATCAACGAGCCGTCTCTCGTCGGCTCCGATACCCCGATTCAGTCGGAGTTCGACAGAACATGCGAGTCATCCTTGCTCAACCCCGTGGTTTCTGTGCGGGGGTCGTCCGTGCGATCGAGATCGTCGATCGTGCGTTGCAGCGCCACGGCGCGCCCGTTTATGTGCGCCATGAGATTGTGCATAACCGGCACGTGGTCGAAAACCTGCGCAGCAAGGGTGCGCAATTCGTCGAAGAACTCGATGAAGTTCCGCACGGCGCCGTCACGGTGTTCAGCGCGCACGGCGTTGCGCAAAGCGTCGAGCACGACGCGCAGACACGCGGGCTCGATGTGCTCGATGCCACGTGCCCGCTTGTCACGAAGGTTCACGTCCAGGGACGTCAGTATGTGGCCGCTGGCCGCACGCTGATCCTGATCGGTCATGCAGGGCATCCCGAGGTGGAAGGCACGATTGGGCAGATTCCCGGCAAGGTGCTGCTCGTTCAGAGTGAAGCCGAAGTCGCCGCGCTCGATTTGCCCCTGGACACGCCGCTCGCCTACGTGACGCAAACCACCCTGTCGGTCGACGATACGCGCGGCATCATCGATGCGCTCGTGCGCCGCTTCACCGACATCGTCGGCCCCGATACCCGCGACATCTGCTATGCGACGCAAAACCGTCAGGCGGCGGTTCGCGAGCTCAGCGAGCACGTCGACGTTCTGCTGGTTGTCGGGGCAACAAACAGTTCCAACTCGAACCGACTGCGCGAGATCGGCGCCGAAAGTGGCGTCCCCAGCTATCTCGTTGCGGACGGCACCGAGGTCAAGTCCGAATGGTTCGCCAACGCGCAGACGGTTGGCATTACGGCGGGTGCATCGGCACCCGAGGAAATGGTCGAGCACGTAATCAGCGCACTGCGTGCGCTCGGCCCTGTCGAGGTGACAACGATGGCCGGACGCGAAGAGAAGGTCGAGTTCAAATTGCCGTCGAAGCTCGCCGAGCCCGCCGCTGCACGCCAAGTATAAGGAGGTCGCTTTGTCGATTCCGCTTTTGCAGAAATTCCGTGTCGGCGCGTATATCGCGCGACAACACCTGTTCGGTAATAAACGCTACCCGCTCGCGCTCATGCTCGAGCCGCTCTTCCGCTGCAATCTCGCATGCAACGGCTGCGGCAAAATCGATTACCCGGACCCGATCCTGAATCAGCGGCTTTCTGTCGAGGAATGCCTTGGCGCCGTCGATGAGTGCGGGGCGCCAGTCGTCTCCATCGCAGGCGGTGAGCCGCTCCTGCACCGAGACATGCCAGAAATTGTGCGCGGCATCATCGCGCGCAAGCGCTTCGTCTATCTCTGTACGAATGCGCTGTTGCTGGAAAAGAAGATGGACGACTACAAGCCGAGTCCGTATTTCGTCTGGTCCGTTCATCTGGATGGTGACAAGGCGGCGCACGATCACTCGGTGTCGCAAGAAGGCGTCTATGACAAGGCCGTGGCAGCGATTCGCGAAGCGAAGCGCCGCGGCTTCCGCGTCAACATCAACTGCACGCTCTTCAACGATGCAGAGCCCGCACGCGTGGCAGCTTTCTTCGATACACTCGGCCCGCTGGGTGTGGACGGCATCACCGTCTCGCCCGGCTATGCCTACGAGCGTGCGCCGGACCAACAACACTTCCTCAACCGCGACAAGACCAAGCAGCTCTTCCGCGAAATCTTCAAGCGCGGCAGCCGCGGCAAGAATTGGTCGTTCAGCCAATCGGGGCTCTTCCTCGATTTCCTCGCGGGCAATCAAACCTACCACTGCACGCCGTGGGGCAACCCCGCGCGGACGGTGTTTGGCTGGCAGCGTCCCTGCTATCTCGTCGGCGAAGGCTATGTGAAGACCTTCAAAGAGCTGATGGAGGAAACCGATTGGGACGCCTACGGTACGGGCAACTACGAAAAGTGCGCCGACTGCATGGTGCATAGCGGCTTCGAAGCAACGGCCGTGATGGATACGGTCGCGCATCCGCTCAAGGCGCTGCGCGTCAGCCTGAGCGGTCCGAAGGTCGAAGGCGCATTTGCGAAGGATATTCCGCTCGACAAGCAGCGCCCTGCCGAGTACGTGTTTTCACGACACGTCGAGATCAAGCTCGAGGAAATTCAGCGTACGTCCAGCACCAAGAAGGCGCAGCCGGCCGCAGCGCATTGACGCGCCGCGAGGTGAAAGCGGTCAGGAAAAGCGCGGCGAAGCATTCGCCGCGCTTTTTGTTTTGGGGTGTCTCACACCGGTCGGTCGACGATGAAAGTCAAGACGAAAATCTTTCTACTCTCGGTCGTGCCGTTCTTGATTGCCATCGCAGGCATCGGCATCGGTGTTCGCCTTCAGGCAACGGCGCTTGCCAAGGCACAGCATGGGACCGTCGAAGCGGCCTACGTGTCGAGCAAGGAGCTCGAACTCAAACACTACGTCGAGCTAGCGACGAGCGCCATCGCACCGCTTTATGAGGCAAGCGCGGATCGCACGCGCGACGATGCGGCGCTGCGCCGCCAAGCACTTGCCGTGCTGCAAAAGATGAATTTCGGCCGCGACGGCTACTTCTTTGTCTACGACATGCAGGGCAAGTCGCTCATGCACCCGCGCGAGCCCGAGCTGGTCGGCCGCAATCTGTGGTCGATGCGTGCTCCCGACGGTGCACTGCCGATTCAGGAGCTCATCGAGGCCGCCGCGAAGGGCGGTGGCTATGTCCGCTACCTCTGGCATCGGCCATCGACCAACCAGCTTGAAGCAAAGCTTAGCTACGTGGTGCCCTTGCCGCGCTGGGGCTGGATGCTTGGCACCGGCATCTATCTCGACGACGTCAATGCGGCGCTCGCCCACATCGACGACAGTGCATCAGCCCATATCGGCCGGACGATGACCTGGATCGGCGCCATGGCGCTGACCGGTTTCGTCGTCATTCTGGCATTCGCACTCGTCGTCAATGTCACCGAACATCGCAGCGCGGACGCGAAGCTCAAGCACCTAGCTCAGCAAGTCGTCGAATCGCAAGAAGAAGAACGCGCGAGGCTTTCGAGAGAGCTGCACGACGGAATCAGCCAAATCATGGTGTCGGTCAAGCTCCTACTCGAATCGGCGCTGGCGCGCCTGGAGGCAGCCGGTCAGCCGCATGCGCGCGTGCCCGAGGCGGAAGCCGCGCTGGCGACGGGACTCGCCCGTCTCTCCGATGCCTTGCGCGAGGTGCGTCGGATCTCGCATGCGCTGCGACCCGCAATGCTTGACGATTTGGGCCTTGCCGCTGCGCTCGAGCAGCTGAGCCGCGAGCTCGGCGAACAATCGGGCATCGACATCACGTTCACGCGTGCGGCACATGTGACGACGCGAACGCTTGCCGACGCCCTCAACACGGCGCTCTTCAGAATCGCCCAGGAAGCCCTGACAAACGTGGTACGTCACGCACACGCCACGCAGGCGACGCTCGATCTTCGGCTCTCCGAGGACGCCGTAACGCTTGTAATCGCCGATGACGGCCACGGCTTCGACATCGAGCGCGTACAGGCCGATGCGCGCCGCGGCATTGGTTTGCGCAACATGCGAGAGCGGCTTGATCCGCTCGGCGGAACGCTCTCGATTACTTCCGAACCGGGCCGCACCGTCGTGACCGCATACGTGCCGCTGCCACTGGCGGCAGGCGACTCCACCCACCGACTCGCACACGTTGCGAGCAGCTCATGAACACGATTGCAGCACGCCAAGCAAAGATCATTCTTGTCGACGATCATCCGCTTGTACGCGACGGCCTGCGGATGCGCCTCGAAGGCGTGCCTGGGTTTCAGGTCGCCGGCGAAGCAGGCAATGCCGGCGACGCGCTGGCGCTCGCCGAGGCGCTCAACCCCGATCTCGCGCTCATGGACGTCGGCATGAACGGCATGAATGGCATTGCCCTGGCGGCCCTCTTCCACGAGCGATTTCCGGCGGTGCGCGTGCTCATGCTCTCGATGCACGACAACATCGAGTACGTCACGCAGGCGGTGCGCGCAGGCGCAATCGGATATCTGCTCAAGGACTCCCCGGCGAGCGAGATCGTCCACGCCATTGCGGCCGTTCTCGATAACCGGACGTTTTTCAGCGCCGGCATCGCGGCGCGAATGATTCAGGCAAGCACGCTGCAAACGCCGGTGGAACGGCTCACACCGCGTGAACTCGAAATTCTTGATGCGCTCGGCGACGGCTTATCAAGCAAGCAAATCGCGGAGCGCTACGGGCTCTCGGTGCGCACCGTCGAGACGCACCGGCTCAACCTGAAACGCAAGCTCGAGATCGAAGGTCAAGCGGAGCTGATCAAGTTCGCCGTCGAGCGCCGACGGCGGTAACGAGCGCTCGCCCGGACGACGTCACTGCGGCCGTGCGTTATGCGCCTTGAGAAAGTCGATCAGCGCCGGCACGCCGCCTTGGTCCAGCCGTGACTTGAATTGGCCTCGGTAGACCTCGATCAACCAGGCACCTGACATATCGATGTCATAGATCTTCCAATCGTTACCCACCTTGCCGAGCCGATAGCCGACCGACTGGCTGTCACCCGGCGTGGTGACGGTCGACATCACGAGCGCATCGTTCGCCGTGGCGGCACCCGGCTTGAACGCGAACCTGGCGTCCTGTGTGCCGAGTTGCGCGAGGGACGCAGCATAAGTGCGTGTCATCAACGTGCTGAACTGGTCGCTCAGCTCCTTTTGCTGGTCGGGCGTCGCCTGATCGAAGACCGTCGGGCCAACAGCAATGCGAATCGTGCGCTGGAAGTTCGCCGACGGGATGAAGTGTTCCTGTACGATCTGCGTAATCTTCGTCATGTCGCCGCCGCGCGCAGCCGGGTCTTTCTTCATTGCATCGACCGTATCAACGACCGCCTGCCGGACCACATCGACAGGGGCCGTTTGCGCATGAGCGGCTGCACCGACGAATGCGGCGACGAGAAAACCAAATAGATAACGTTTCATAGAAATCGGCCCCTAACGGAAAAATTGCCGGCCGTCGATCCCGCCGGTCTGGCGCCAAGTCGAGCGCCCGGCCCGAGTTTCGACCGCAAGCGGCCGCACGCTGGCACAAAGCGCAAGTACGAAGCATAAGCACGAAGTATACCGAGCCTACGCCAGATGGCGCTTCGTTTGATACGCCTGATTCGAGCGATACAGCCGCACGAAGGTGTACGGGGCGTGGATGCTGGCACAAGCGTGCATTGTTCTTGCTCCGGCACCGAGCCGGGCAGAACGCTTTTCGAGGCGCGGAAGGTCACTCGCAAGCCGACATCCGTGGCCGCTGTTAGCCGAGCTTTGTCTTGTTCATGTCTCAGCATTACGGGCCTTGTGCGGTGCAACCGGTATACTTAGACACTTTTCGCTTTCCATTCCTGTCGCCTTCCCCCAATGCTGACGTCCTTCATCGTTCGACTCGTCGACTGGTCGGTGCGCCGCCCGATATGGGTGATTGCGCTTGCGTTGGCGTTGACCACATTAAGCGGCGTCTACGTAGCGCAGCACTTCCGCATCAACACGGACGTGAGCCAGCTCGTCGAAAACGAGCCACAATGGGCCGCGCTCGGTCGGGCACTCGATCGCGCCTTCCCACAGCGGGATCAGACGATCCTCGCCGTCATCGAGGCGCCGGCGCCCGAGCTCGCCGATGCCGCCGCCGATGCGCTCGCTGCTGGCCTGAAATCCCCCGCCTATGCCGCCAGCATCGGCGACGTCTTCGAGCCGGGCGGCGGGCCGCTGTTCGATCATGACGGACTGCTCTTTGTGTCTACCAGAGAGGTAGCGGGCACGACGTCGCAGCTCGTGAGCGCGCGGCCCCTCATCAACACGCTCGCACATGATCCAAGCTTGACGGGACTCGCGACGACACTCTCGACGATGCTTGGCCTGCCGCTTCAATCCGGCCAAGTGACGTTGCCGGGCCTCGCCACGCTTTTCGAACGCAGCGCTGACACGGTGGACGCCGTACTGGCCGGCAAGCCGGCCGCCTTCTCGTGGCGCGCGCTCGTCGACGCCGACGCGGCTCGACAGCCTGCTCGCGCATTTGTCACCGTCCAGCCCGTCGTCAACTATGCGGCGTTGCAGGCCGGTGCGGAGGCTTCCGACACGATTCGCGCGGCAGCCGTTGCGCTCGATTTGGAGAAGCGCTACGGCGCAGTGGTGCGGCTGACGGGCGAGCAGCCACTCGCCGATGAAGAATTTGCCTCGGTCGAAGATGGTGCCGCGTTGAACGGCATCATCACGCTCGTCGTCGTGCTCGTCATTCTCTGGCTTGCGCTGCGCTCCATGCGCATGATCGTCGCAGTGTTCCTGACGCTCGCGGTGGGGCTGCCGATTACGACTGCGCTCGGACTCATGATGGTCGGCTCGCTCAACATGATTTCCGTGGCCTTCATGGTGCTGTTCATTGGACTCGGCGCAGACTTCGCGATCCAGTACGGCGTGAAGTACCGGGAGGAGCACTTTCGCGATTCGCGGCTCGATCATGCGCTCGTCGGCGCCGCGCATTCCATGGGCATGCCGCTCACACTCGCCTCCGCGGCCGTCGCGACGAGCTTCTTTTCGTTCATGCCGACGGCCTATCGCGGCGTCTCGGAACTCGGGCTGATTGCAGGCGTCGGCATGATGGTCGCCTACTTGAGCACGCTGACTGTACTGCCGGCGCTGCTGAAATGCCTCGCGCCCCCCGGCGAAGCCTCGAGCCCTGGGTTTCCGCGCCTAACACCGATCGACGACTACCTACAAGCGCACCGCAAGCCGATATTGATCGGCACGCTCGTCGTCGTGGTCGGCGCTCTGCCTCTGCTGGCGCATCTCGAGTTCGATTTCAACCCGTTGCACCTCAAGGATCCAACGACGGAATCGATGTCCACGCTGCTGTCGCTCAAGGATTCACCCGAAGCCGGGATCAACGATGTCTCCGTGCTCGCACCGTCGCTTGGGGGCGCCGACGCCACCGCTCAGCGCTTGGGACGTTTACCGGAGGTCGGTCGCGTCACGACGCTCTCCAGCTTTATTCCGGGCGATCAGCCAGCCAAACTCGCCTCTATCGCACAGGCTGCCGGCGCGCTGCTGCCCGCTCTGACACAACAGACGGCCTCACCGTCGACTGACACACAGCGCGTCGCGGCCCTCAAGCGCGCTTCCGGCCTGCTGCAATACGCCGCTGAAGACTATCCGGGCCCGGGCGCGGCGCAGGCCAAGCGTCTTGCCGCATCGCTGGCCGCGCTGGCTGCAGCGGACGCCGCTTCTCGAGATCGAGCCGAAGCGGCGTTTTCGACACCGCTGCGGCTCGCGCTGGGCCAACTCACGATGTTGTTGCAACCGTCCGCCATTACACTCGATACGCTGCCACGTGAACTCGTACGGCAGTGGCTCGCGCCAAACGGCCAAGCGCTCGTTCAAGTGTCGCCGCACGTAGCGCCAGGTGCCGATCCGAACGACGACGCCATGCTGCGCCGCTTCGCCAACGCGGTAAAACAAGCGGAACCGGCCGCGATCGGCGGACCGATTTCGATCCTGTACTCGGCTCACGTGATCATCAAGGCGTTTGTGCAGGCGGCCATACTCGCCGTGGTGTCGATCACCGCTTTGCTGTGGCTCACGCTTGGCCGCTTTGGCGACGTACTGCGAACGATGATTCCGCTGCTCGTCTCGGCCCTTGTCACGCTCGAGCTTTGCGTGGTTTTCCGTATGCCGCTCAACTTCGCCAATATCATCGCGTTACCGCTGATGCTGGGCGTCGGCGTGGCATTCAAGGTTTATTTCGTCATGGCATGGCGGGCAGGAAAAACGAGCCTGCTGTCATCCAGTCTCACCCATGCTGTGCTGTTTAGCGCAGCGACAACGGCGACGGCTTTCGGTAGCCTTTGGCTGTCGCACCACCCAGGCACGGCCAGCATGGGCCGCCTGCTTGCCCTTGCGCTTTTGTGCACGTTGGTGGGCGCCGTTGTGTTTCAGCCGATATTGATGGGCAAGCCACGCAAGGCGATTGCCCAGCAACAAGAACTAGATGGAATCGATGGATAAAATGCGAACCCTCGCCGCGACGATCGCCGCGACGGCTTTTCTTTCTGGGTGCGCTAGCGCCCCCCACCGTACCCCTGGAGACCCGTTCGAACCGGTGAACCGCGTGATCTTCCGGTTCAACGATGCCGTGGACAACACGGTGGCCGTACCGATTGCAAAGGGCTACCAGAAGGTAACGCCGAATCCCCTGCGCACGGCCGTCAGCAACTTCTTTTCGAACATCGCCGATTTGAGCAACATCGCGAATGAGTTGCTGCAGTTGAAGATCACCGATGCGACGTCGGACGTCATGCGCGTCGCGATGAACACGACCTTCGGCATCGGGGGGCTCATCGATTTCGCGTCGCTTGCGAAGCTGCCCAAGCACCATCAGGATTTCGGGCTCACGCTCGGACACTGGGGCGTACCTTCGGGACCGTATCTCGTATTGCCAGTTTTCGGACCCAGCACTATCCGCGACGGCGTCGGGCTTGCCGTGGATGTTCGGTTCAATTTGCTCAATTACATTGAGCCCGCAACACGCACACCGCTTTACATCCTGCAGTTCGTGAGCACGCGCTCGGACCTTTTGGGAGCGACGAACATCCTGCAGCAAGCGGCGCTCGACAAATACTCGTTCGTGCGCGACGCCTACTTGCAGCAACGTCGCTCGCGCCTGGGTACTGCGGCAGGGGAGGCTGCGCTGCCGGATTACGGCGATGATGAGGGCTCGAGCAAAGCGCCGGCTGCGCCGGCACCTGCGAGCGAAAGCGCGCCGGCCGTCCCAGCTACACCGGCCGCGCCGGCAAACACCGCGCCTAGTGCGCCTGCCGTGCCTGAATCTGCGCCGGCGCACGGGGCCAACACCGCACCCGGAACGACGCCCGCGCCTCAACCCGCCGCGCCCGAGGCACCGGCCAGTTCACCGACAGGCCAGTAGACGAACGGCTCAACCGACTCGTCTTGCGGGCTGGGACGGGGGCAGGCGCTGCAACGCGCGCCCCTGTCCTCTTATCGCGTTGCTGCTCAGGAACCGCTCACACCCGTGGCGGCTCCCACTCCGAAAGCGCGTCCCAATACCCGCCGTGCATCGACGAGCGAGGCGCGAGCGGCGCGGGCATCTGCCGCGAGCCGAATCATCGCGCTCAGTTGCCGAGGCGCCTTCGCAAGCTCCATGAGAATCGGCATGAGTGCCGTCGTGCCGTCGTCGCGCAACCCCGCCGTTGCCGCGGGGGGCAACGATCGCCACGCCGGATCGACGATCACCCGACACACGGCAAACGGCAGACCACGCGCATTGGCCATGGCAGCGGCGGTATGCGATTCCATATCGACTGCCAGTGCGCCACTCGTGCGATAGAGCGCCGCCTTTTGCGCGACGGTGACGAGCGGAGCCGTGACGGCCGCCAATGTCCCGCGCCGCACGCGCGGAGCCAATGACGAAGCCGCGAGGCTCGCAGCGATTTGCGCCGTCCACGCCGCATCGGTACTCATGCGTCCGAAGGGACCGTCGACGGCATCAGCGACGATGACCGTACCAGGCTCCAGATCGCCGCCCAGCCCGCCCGCCGTCCCAAAACTGATCACGCCCGACGCGCCGCGCGCCAGGGCCTCGGCAAGCGCGCGCTCCAACAGATCAGCCCGAGCGGCGAACACGGCTTCCACATCCGCGCCACGGGCGATGCGCGCTTCGAACGCCATGCCCGTGACCACCACCACAGGCGCTACTGAACTACCTGCCATCGTCACATTCCAACAGAGACGCGCACTTGCCCGTCGCGCGTCATGTTGCGGTAGCGAGCAAGCGCCCATAACGGGAAGAACTTGCGATAGCCGTGATAGCGCAGATAAAAGACGCGCGGAAACCCAGTGGCCGTAAATCGCGTCTCGTCCCACAGCCCGTGCTCGCGCTGATGGCGCATCAAGTAGTCGATTCCGCGCGCCACGGCAGGCTGTTCCACGGCGCCAACCGCCAGCAGGCCAAGCACTGCCCACGCCGTTTGTGACGCAGTGCTCGGCGCGCGTTCGTATCCCCGGTATTCGAGCTTGTAGCTCGTACCGTCCTCACCCCAGCCACCGTCATCGTTCTGGATTGAGATCAGCCATTGTGCCGCGCGCTGGATGCGCGGATCGTCATGCGGCATGCCGGCGGCATTCAACGCGCAAAGCGCCGACCATGTGCCGTAGATGTAGTTCATGCCCCAGCGCCCGTACCAGCTGCCGTCGCTCTCCTGCTCGTTGAGCAGGTAGGAGAAGGCCAGGCGCGCGGGCTCGCTGTTGCCGGGAAGCTCGCCAAACTGCGCCAGCATCGACAAGCACCGGGCCGAAACGTCCGCAGTCGGCGGATCGAGCAACGCGCCATGATCGGAGAACGGGATATTGTTCAGGTACTCGTGTGTGTTTTCCGGTTCGAACGCGCCCCATCCGCCATCGCTGCTTTGCATGCCGACCACCCACTCTCTGGCGCGCGCAATCGCTTCCCGATCGACGTTAGAGCGCGTCAGCGCCGCTGCGCGGTCCATCGCCAACGCGACAACGGCAGTGTCGTCGACATCCGGATAGTGCGGGTTCGCGTACTGGAACGCCCATCCGCCAGGACGCACGTGCGGGCGTCGAGAGATCCAGTCGCCCCGCACATTGAGGATTTGCAGCGGCCGCAACCATTGCAGCCCCCGCACAGCGGCATGCTGCGCGCGCGGCAGTTCCGTTTCGAGCAAGGCATGCGCCGCGAGCGATGTATCCCATACCGGCGACAGGCACGGCTGGCAGTACGCCTCCTCGTCGCCGATCACCAGGAGCTTGTCGATGGATGCACGCGCAATGGCCCGATTCGGGTGGTCGGGCGCATAGCCCAGCGTTTCGTACATCATGACGGCGTTGGCCATCGCCGGAAAAATCGCACCGAGCCCGTCTTCTCCGTTCAAACGCTCGTCGACGAACGCGACAGCCGCATCGATCGCGCGCTGGCGCGTCGCTTTGGGGAAAAGTCCGTCGATGGCACGCAGTACCATATCGACCGCCCGAAAAGCCGCGAACCAGCCGCGGCTTTGATGCGGCGAGCGCGGCAGCAATCCCGACTCTCTTGGGTTTGCATGAAAGAGTTCGTCGATGCGCACGCCACGCGGATTCTTGGCTACCGGACGTCGCGCGTTCAGAACCAAGAGCGGGACAAGGACCGTACGGGCCCAATACGACACCTTCGAAAGATGGAACGGAAACCATCCCGGCAGCAGCATGATCTCGACAGGCATCATCGGCACCGTGCGCCACGGCATGACACCGTACAGGGCGAGCAGATTGCGCGTGAACACGTTCACGGCTTCAGCACCGCCCGCATCGAGGATGGCGCGGCGAGCGCGCTGCATATGCTCGGCATCTTCGCGATCGCCAATCATTTTGAGCGCGAAATAGGCCTTCACACTTGCGCTCATATCGAGCGCACCATCCGCAAAGAGCGGCCATCCCCCATCCGGCAGCTGGATGCGGCGCAAATAGCGTGCGATCTTGTGCTCGAGCTCAGCATCCGGCGCTTCGCCGAGGTAATGGACGAGCAAGATGTATTCAGCCGGGATGGTCGCATCCGCCTCGAGCTCGTAGACCCAATGCCCGTCGGGTTGCTGCGCGGCGAGAATGGCATCGGTGGCACGCGCAACCGATGCCTCGAGCGCGGCGCCCGGCACCCTGTCCCATTGAGCGTCAAAGGCCGCCAAAGGGGCCGATACAGCGGAAAAATCGTTCATCGACATTTCATACTTTGATTAACGAGCGGGAGTCCCATACGTGGCGACCTCCACAGGCAACACCGCGCACGCAAGACGCCATCGAGTGCACCCGCGCTCGACAACACGGCCCGCCTTCGCTCGGTCCGGCTCAGAACAATACGTGGCGCGCAACGATCCACAAAAGCCGCGCCCGCGGCTTGCGAATCGGTGTACGCGGCAAATCGAACCCGCGCTCCAACGTGCGCTCGAGCAGACAGCGATAGACGCCGGACATGATGCGTGGCGCGCGCACTGTCCTTCTCGGCGAGTCATTCATGATGGCGTCGGACGCCGCGAAATGCGCGAGCGCGCGCTCGGCAAGCGTCGCGCACACACGCGGCAGTGACGGGTCATCCGCAATCGCCTTCGGATCGGCCGCCGCGATTCCCTCTCTCGCAAGAAGTTCGCGCGGCAAATAGCATCGGTTGATCGCAGCGTCCTCGTCGATGTCGCGCAAGATGTTCGTCAGCTGCAGCGCACGACCGAGGTGATGCGACAGTTGTCGGCCCGGCTCCTCCGGCATCCCGAAAATCCTCACCGATAGCCGGCCCGCTGCGCTCGCGACGCGATCGCAATAGAGGTCGAGCATCGCCTCATCCGGCGCGCAGATGTCCTCCGCGACGTCCATTGCCATACCGTCGATCATGGCGTGGAAGTCTTCCCGCTGCAGATTGAACGACCGAATATGGCGCGTCAGCGCCGTCAGCGCGGGCCGTGGGCTGCCGGCATAACAGGCGTCGATGTCTTCGCTCCATTGCGCGAGCGCTGCACTGCGATCAGCGCGCGGCGCATCGCTATCGGCGACGTCGTCCACAGCTCTGCAAAACGCATAGATTTGGTACATCGCGTCGCGTTGCACAGCCGGCAGGATACGCATCGCCAGATAAAACGAGCTGCCGGACGTGACGGCGGCAGCGTCGATTTCGGGTTCGTCTGCGACGACATTTGAAACGGCCAAGTGGAACTCCGCTGTGGCGCCCATGTGGGCGAGTGTAAATCGATCCTCTCCAGGCGGCGTGCCGCTCGGGCGTTGCGTCGACGCGCCTCACCCGCTAAGAGCCGCGATTGCGCCGGCGACGCCGAAAACGGGCAAAAGTATAGCAACCTTTTTTTCAGCGCCACAGCAAGGCGAGCCCGCCAGTCGATAGACGCGGGGCCGGCGCGGCAAATGACAGCAGCAGAAATCGTGCTAGAGACCGCTCAGGTGAGCGCGACGCAGCGGTTGCGACCTTGGCGTTTCGCGCTATAGAGGGCGGCATCGGCTTCGTTGATCAATGCCTGGTAGGTAGGCAGACCCGGCCGGGCAGCGGCACAACCGACGCTTGCAGTCACGGGTACGCGGACCCCTTCAGCTTCGACTGGCGTGTCGCTTATCGTCGTGCGAATCTTTTCGGCGACGATCATGGCATCGGCAAGCGGGGTACACGGCAATATCAGCGCAAACTCCTCGCCGCCGAAACGGCCGAACACGTCTTGCGCACGTACCGCTTCGGCCACTCGCTGCGCCATCACGCGCAGCACCGTATCGCCCACCGCATGGCCAAAACGGTCATTGATGTTCTTGAAGTGATCGAGGTCGAAGAGCAGCACCGAAAACTCGCCGCCATAGCGCTGCCAGCGCAAGAATTCGTCGCGCAGACGGGATTCGAAATACCGCCGATTCGCAATGCCCGTGAGACCGTCGCAATTCGCGTACTCCCGCAGCTTGACGACAGCCTCCTCGCGCTCACGCTGCACGACGCTTACGTGCGTCACATCGGAAATGGTCACGCAAACCGCGATGACGTCCCGTCCGCGCGTAAGCGGCATGAAGGTGCAGTCTTGCTGCATGAAGTCGACACCCCCCGTGATGGGCCGGTCATGATCGAACCGGAACAGGTACGGCCGCTGCTCCCAGGAACTGAAGGCAAAGCTGCCAAGTTGAAAGACGCTCTCAACCTTGCGAGTCAGCCAAACCCGGGGCAGTTCCGGAAAGCTGAAAAAGATGGACTTGCCGACCACCTGCTCAGCAGTGAGACCGCTGTGATCCTGCATGAAGCGGTTCCACATAAGGACATTCATCGAACGGTCGAGCACGAAAATGCCGAAACCGACTCGTTCGAGGACAAGATCGCTGAGACACTGTTCGTTTGACGGATTCATAAGCTAGACAGCAATGCGTTGAGCGCCTCGTGTATGCGGCGGATCGAGTCCTCGGCCATCAGCATGACAAGATGCGCCCGGAAAGGCCGGTCTTCCACCGAAAAATTCACCTCGAGCAAAAGCGCGATTTCCCACCCGAGGACTTTCGGCTGAAAGACATCATCCAGAGCGAGCTTTTCGCCAATCAGGCCCGGCGCGGAGAAGATCGGCGTCCGGTCGAGCTGGTGCAGGATGGACGACACACATGCGCCCGTCAGCACATTCGCCACGTCGAACATCAGCTCGGTCTGGCTGACGGATTCATAAGCCGAGTGAATGTATGGATCGTTGACGAGCGCACACAGATTTGCTGCCCCGCTGCTGCGGCAAATGACGAGTGCCTCGCCCTTGATATCCGAGCGAAAGCCTTGGCGCACAGCCATGACGCTTTCGTCGATGCCAGTCATGTCCCGCAGCGTGCGTGCAGCTTCATCGACCCTTACGACGCGCACGCGCGGCACGGAGAGTTCGATGAATGTGTCGAGCAGACCGGCAAGCCTTGCCGCGGCCTGGCCCATCGCCATGTTGGCGATCTCCTGCAATGCATCGCGCTGTTCTTCGGTCAGGACCTGGTCACGCATACAACCCGTACTCCTTGAGGATAGGCAGCAATGCCTCGGTGGTCACAGGTTTAGCGATAAACGCAGCGGCGCCGAGTGCGCGCACGCGGTCTTGCGCGAGAGGTTGGATGTCGGCCGACACAACGATAACGAACGTATTGAGATCCTCGTGTTGCAATGCCTCGAGAACTTGATAACCGTTCATATCGGGCATGGTGAGATCGAGAAACATCACCGCGGCCTTGCCGGCGCGATAAAGTGCAAGCGCCTCTCGCCCGTTCGATGCGTATGCGATGCTGACGTCCCAGTCATCCGGCAAGGCTTTAGTCACGATTTTGCGGGCGAGTAAAGAGTCGTCTGCGATCACAATCGGCAAAGGCATGGCAGCGTAACGAAAGGCGAAAAATCCATTGCCGACCTAACGGTGCCCCGGAACATTTCTACTCACGAGGTCCGAGTAATGCCGACGGGATGCGGCGATGATTCAGGAAAATGACAGTAACTTGCAATACGCGCGGCGCATGGGGTGAGCAACACTCGTTGCATAACTGCGAACGTGAAACTCGTCTCGCCGGTGCATTCCAGCTTCTTCTTCTCGACGCGCAACTGGCCGCGTATGAGCGTGGAATGAAATTCTGTTTGCAAATAGCGGGAAAATCAACCTTTCAATTTTCCTGTATCGACCGGTACGTACTTGTTTTTTTATGTACGAAGAAATAACTCGTTGGAATTCGCGTAAGAATAAGAAAATCGTTCTTTCGTGTACGTTTGCGCTTCTTCATTTGTGGCTGTTTTCGGCTGGCCTAAGTGCGTGTGCAAGCCAGGGCGTTTAGGTCATGAGATCGCGCATCTCCCTTATGATGGTGGCTGCGACCGTACCCTCATTGGATTCACTATTACCATGACGCGCCACCGGGTCGACGCGCCCGCAGCCCATGACTCACCCGCCAGTTGGCATGAAGATGCGTCGTATCCGGCCGTCCCGGAACCGGATTTCGCTGTGCGACGCACGACGCTGATCGCATTGCTGGCCGTATCGATTCTGCTGCCCTTTTTGTATGCGGCAACGACGGTGTATCAGGACTTCCGCTCGCACGTGGCCGCCGCGACCGACGAGACAATGCGAACGGTACGCATAGCGGACGAGCACGCGCTCAAGGTCTTCGATTTGAACGAGACACTCAACGCGCGCATCGACGACCTTGTACGAGGGCTGGACGACAACCAGATTCGCGCCAAGGAAGCCGACATCCACGAGAAGTTGCAACAGATTGGCGGCGGTTATCCCCAAGTCGGCTCAATATCCATCTTTGGACCGGGCGGTATGCTTCTCGCGAACAGCCGGTATTACCCGGCCCCGCATGCGTCGATTGCCGAGCGGGAGGACTTCATGGGAATTCGCGGCGGCCGGATTCTCGAGCATGTTTCGAAAACGATGATCTCGCACGCGGGCGCCGGCGAGGCCGTATTCAATATGGGGATCGCACGGCGAAATGTTGACGGGTCTTTTGGAGGTCTCGTCTCAGTCGCGCTGCGCCGCTCATATTTCGAATCTTTCTATCGCGACTTGCTGGGCAATGATAGTCGCGCCTTGACCATCTCGCTGCTGCGTGCGGACGGTGCCGTATTGGCCTCGTATCCCGGAAGCCCTGAAGGAGCCACGCCTGCGACATTGGCCTCGGCACTCCGAACCAACGCGAAGGCGGGCGTATTGCGCATCGGGCCATCGTTGGAAACAGGCAGCAGTGAAATCCTCGCCTACCGGCGCGTCGGCTCGTATCCGGTCTATGTATCGTGTACGCACAGTGGCACCGTCATATGGGAAGACTGGTATCGGCGCGCGGCCGTGTTCGCGGCCTCTATTTTTACGCCTTCCATCGTGCTCTGGATCGTGCTCGGACTTTCGCTAAAGCGTTTGGCGGCGGAAGAGCAGGCGTGGTCGCGCTGGCGGGCCGAAGCCTCGATGCGCCGCTCGATCGAAACAGCGTACCGCCAATCGCGCAAGATGGAAGCGCTCGGCAATCTGGTCGGAAGCGTCGCCCACGACTTCAACAATCTATTGATGATCGTCGCCACCAATGTTCAAGTCGCCCGCCGGCGCGGTGCGGCGAATGTCGAGAGCGAACTGACCGCGATCGACCGCGCACTCAAGAGCGGGCAGTCGCTTACCCGCCAACTGCTTGGGGTCGCACGCAAGCAACCTTTGCGCAATGAAATTATCGACATTGCGCGCTGGATTGCGACCGGCAGGGAATTGGTGAGCGCCTCGCTCGGTGCCAAGGTCAGCCTCGCCATCGACCTCGCACGGGATGTATGGCCCATCGAAGTCGACATCGCCGAGCTCGAGCTTGCGCTTATCAACATTGCCGTTAACGCGCGCGACGCGATGCCCAATGGCGGGCGATTCACAATTCGCGCGAACAATGTACGCCTCGAGCGTCAAAATGGCTTCGCTTTCGCCGGAGAGTTCGTTCAGCTCTCGCTGGAAGACACTGGCGTAGGGATGACACCAGACGTGCTCGCGCATGCATTCGAGCCGCTTTATACGACTAAGCCGAACGGCATGGGTACGGGGCTCGGACTCCCGCAGGTGTACGCCTTTTGCGAACGCTCGGGCGGATTGGCGACGATAGAAAGCAAGCTCGGCAACGGTACCGCGGTGCGGCTTTACCTGCCGAGGGCAAAAACTGCACCGGCCGAGGCGCCGATGCCCGCTCCCACACGCGACGAGGTCGAGCCAGCCGTAGGCTTGCGCGTGCTGCTCGTCGAGGACAACGACGAGGTGGCGGCGGGCACGGAGGCGCTTTTGCGCATGATGGGTCACGAAGTCACCAGCGTGTTCAATGCCGATGCGGCATTACCGCTGATTGCCGACCTATCGCCGGTGCCGTTCGACGTCATCATTTCGGACATTCATATGCCCGGTACAAAAAACGGCATCGATCTGGCCGAGGTAGCTCAATCGCTCGGTTGTCCGCTGCCGGTGATCTTGGTCACCGGATACGCCCAGGAACTCGAACGTGCGCGGAATGTGAGGGTTCGTGTGCTGTCTAAACCCTTTGACATCGCACTGCTCGAAACGATGTTACAAGGCATACTGCGTGAACGGGAGCAGCGTGCGCAAGCAACGGGCAAAACGGATTGATTCTATTGGCGCGAGCGTTGCCCTGCGCCGATAAACAACCCGGGGCGGGAGGGATGGCATCATGCGACACACGGTTATCGCGTTCTTCGACACCTATGTGGGGGCGGACGAAGCACGCAAAGCGCTTTTGGCCGCTGGCATTGCAGACGAATCCATGGCAATGCATGCTCGCAGCGAGCCGACGTATGCAACGGATGCGACCACCGTCGCGCAGCCGGCGCCGGTGGACGAGGGGCTCTTTGCAAACATCGAACATTTCTTTGAATCGCTTTTCGCGACGCAGCCGCCTCAGCCGGAAAAATCACAATACAGCGAAGCCGTACGGCGCGGCGCGGTCATGCTGAGCGTGGACGCGGCGACGGATGACGAAGGCGTATTGGCAAGAGAAACGTTAGAACACATGCACCCCATTGACATCGAGGAACGAGCGGCGACATGGTCAGCGCCCAGCGACGAAGCGTTGCGCGAGCGTTCTCCGCTAGAGGAACTGGGTTTTCGCCGCGGCGGCAAGCCGCGGCAACGTGGGAGGGTGCACAGCTACGCTCGGCAGACGACCGAACAAGCGGAGGTCGATTCGGGCACCGCGCGTTCAACGAGCGGTGCTGTGACCCCACATGCCGAGCAGCCTTCCGGTGGCGCAGCCGCGCCGGAAAATGGAGCGGAAGGGGACAGAGCCACGCTTTCCCCCGGCGTCCCCGACGAGTACCTGCAGAACGAAGAGGATTCCTCCGACAAAGGCCACGGTCAGCGATAGGTCAGCACTCCGACAGCGGCATAAACGGGACCGTTACTTGTTGCCTGCTAGCCGCTTGATCCACGCCTCATAGCGGTCGACGCATGATCGGAGAAACTTGCGAGTGTCTTCGTTCGCAATGCCGCCGGCCTCGTCAAAAAAGCCCTCTGTGTATCGTAGAAAGACCTCGGGCTGACCGAGTGTGGGGACATCCAGGTAAGCCAGCGTGTTGCGCAGGTGCTGCTGCGCAAGCGCGGTACCCGTGGCACCTGGCGAAATCCCGCAGATGGCAGCAGGCTTGTCCTTCCACGAATTCGTGCCCCATGGGCGGGAACCCCAGTCGATCGCATTCTTGAGCACACCGGGCATGGACCGGTTGTACTCGGGCGTTACAAACAGCAATCCATCTGCACTCTCAATTTGCTTTTTGAAGTCTCGCGCAACCTGGGGGAAGTCGGAATCGTAGTCCTGGCTGTAAAGCGGGAGCGCGCCGATGTCGACAAAGTCGAACTGTAGCTCAGCGCTAGCAAGCTTCGTCAGTGCGTGTGCCAGGCGCTTGTTGAAGGAATCCCGACGCAAACTACCGACGATGACTTGGATGGTGTAGGCCATTGCTGTCGCTCCTTTGCGAGATTCACCAGTAGTCACGCACATGCAATCTTTGTCACGACTGCACGTCGCTAGAGCCATTATTGTGCATAACCCACTGTGGGGTACGCCAGCAGTGGGTTTGCATCTGCCTCTCCACAAGTTTTTCCACAGAAATTGTGGATAACCTCGGACCATTGAAGAGCAGTTACAGACTGGTCATATCGACGACGATAGTATGAAGATCGGGAGTCTGTGCTGCATATTAGGCTGTACATCCTGCGTGATCGCTGCTCGAGCGAATCCGGGGTCATCTGCGTTGCAGTAGCACTGCTGCGAAGCCCAAAGACGCAGGGCTATAGATATTTTCGATTTGGCGCCGCCTCTCGATAGCGGCGACCGCTGCTTGCGTTCGCTCGTTCCCCGCACTCAAGTGCTTCTAAAGGGCGGGGTTTGCCGCGCATCGTGGTCAGTCAAATAGCGTCCGGACGTTCTCTGTAGGGCGCCCAATCACGGCTCGCCCGTTGCGCGTGACGATAGGCCGTTGCAACAAGATCGGATGCTGGACAATTGCTTCCAGCAATGCGCTGTCCGTCAATGCGGTGTTGCCGAGCCCCAGTTCCTGGTATACGGGCTCGTTCTCGCGAATCATGTCCCGCACCGAGACGCCAATCCTCTGATGCAATTCCTTCAGCTCATCCACATTTGGAGGCTGCTTCAAATATTCGACGATGCGAACCGGCTCGCCCATTACATTGAGTGTATTGACGATCAGCTCGCAGGCAGCTCGCGATTTCGAGCACCGGGGGTTGTGGTAGATGGTGATCATGGCTCAATAGCACGTTCAAGTGCTTTCTGTTGTGCGCGCTCATTGTACGGGAGCTTCTATCGCATTCTCAGCGCTGGCGTCGGTCAGCGAAGGATCTCGCCGTAAGCTAACCGGGCATACCGCCTAACAGCTGTGGAGAGGTACAGAAAATAACGCTTTTCTCCATATTGTTGCGCGGTCTCGATTTTTACCTTCGCTCAGACGGCGCAGCTCGACACACGCGAGTCGTGATTTAACTCCAGCTTGAGCCGACACGATTGCAATCGGCGAACTGACGCCGCGTCCAGACCGATGGATGTCTTAGCAGGATTTTAAAATTTCCCACTAAAGACGTTTTAACATTTAGCACCACGAAAAGTGTTATCGCTCCAATAAATTTAGAAGATCAAATACACCTCGGCTCTTTTTGTGCGCCTTAGCCAGCTTTCTTGGTTCGACGCGCTGGTTAGGCAGGCGGGCGAATCTGTGGCGGATGACGCGCATCCTGTTCCTGCTCTCAGGTTTGCTTACCGGCTGCAAATGAGCGGGCAGCCGAGCGAGACAACTACACGCGGCTCGGCCAAATGGCAAATTTGCCGGATTGCAGAAGCGAAGCTTCCCAAGCGGGATAGGGGAGTGTCCGTAGCGCATCAGCGTGCCGCTCGTACCTGTCCTTTATGCGCATAAACCAATGAACGGAACCAACGACGGCAACAACAAGCTAGCGGAAACCAAGTGGAAACGATGACTACCGCGGGGACGTATTGCCGGCGACCATCCACTAATGACCATTGCCACACGGCACGGCGGCGCCTGATGTCAAAGTCGCTGCCAAGCAGCGGCCACCCGTTGGGCACAATATTCCACACGCACGGCTAAACGCGCTGGTATCTCGTCCGGGCTGATTGGCCAGAAACAACACAACACATAAGCCCGACACGAGCGAGCACCCGACTCTTTATGCGCATAAACGGAGAACGCAGGCCGGGTATGGCCGCGTCGAGGGAACTGGTAGGTCTCGCTACGAGCGAAGCCGAAAAGGGACTTCCTATCAACAGAAGGGGGGCCAACCGAAGCAGCCTCATCAACTAGCCGATATAAGTTCCGATGGTGACAGCTATCGCCGCCTCAGATCGCCAAACCCAACCACGTTTCAATTCAAAGATCCATGTCGCACGAGCTGGCAGCAACGGCCCGGCGTGCCGAAATGATCACTCTGTCGGCCCATGCTCCGACTCGTCATGGTCAATAGCGCGTGAAGGGGAGGGCGCATTCTCGATTGCGCCGTCGCCTTGCGAGTCGGTGCCTCACGCACGAATGCATCCTTTATGCGCATAAACCTGTCCGAAGGGCCAGCTGTCGTCGATGCGCCACAGAAATTCATTGAAATAACAGTTATTCGCGGTAAAATTCCGCGACCTGTTAAGGAGTAAAAAAATTGGCAGCGGAAATCGTCGCGGTAACTCAACAAAAAGGCGGAGTCGGAAAAAGCACGATCGCAATGCATCTGGGTGCGGCTTTCTATGAAAAAGGCAAGCGGGTCCTCGTCGTTGATGCCGATGGCCAGAACACCCTGATCCATTGGGCAAGTGCTTCCGGCGACGTAGACGGGGGTATTCCATTTCCTGTCGTCAATCTCGCTGAAGCTGGCGGCCAGATTCATCGTGAGATCAAAAAATTCATCGCGGACTATGACGTTATCGTCGTAGATTGCCCGCCGTCCATCACCGAGAAGGTGTCCGGTGTCGTTCTATTGGCCGCATCCATCGCAGTCATTCCGACCTCGTCGTCACCGGCGGACTACTGGTCGAGCGTTGGCCTGGTCAAATTGATCCAGCAAGCGCAAGTCATGAACGAAGACCTCCGCGCGGTGTTCCTTCTCAACAAGACGGAAGAGAAGAGGATGTTGACGCGTGAGCTCAAGCGAGCCCTCGAAGACCTCGGATTCCCGTTGCTGAAGACTCAGATTCCAACTCGAGAAGCCTACAAGCAGGCGATGGCATTGGGGCAAACGGTGTTGCAAATGAACGACCGTGGCGCCAAATTGGCCGCCGCCGAAATACGCGCATGCGCCGACGAGATCGTCGCTTTGCTCCCGTGACTTTATGCGCATAAAGGACTGCAATGAAACCGTCTCAGCTCGCCAAAGGCTTTCAGGCACGCCCCGATATCACTAGCAGTGAAAAGCGAACGGCACTCGATCGGCTCAATGCCATCGACAACCTGGTCAAAGATAATCCGGTTGACCCCGTCAACCCTCCACTGTCCCACCCCGAAGCACCGACTCCTGCACTGGCACTGGTTGACGACCACGACGCCTCAAGTGAATCACATGAATACCGCGCGTGGCGCCAAATTCATGGGTATTCGCCCGGCCAAGTCATTGAACTTGACCTCAAGGCAATCAAACCAAGTCCCTTCAATCCTCGACATTTCTATCTGAAGACATCGATCGCTGAACTAGCCGTCAACCTTGCGAAGCAGGGTCAGCAGCAGGCGATTCATGTCATTCCCGACTATGCGAACCCGGGAACCTACTTCGTCAGCGACGGTGGACGGCGCGTCCGCGCCCTGAAAGAAGCGAATAAAGAGACGGTCAAAGCGGTCGTCGTGGATCTGCCGATCGGCATCGAGAGCTATAAGCTCGGGTATGACCTCAACGTTCAGCGCGATTCGCAGACGGTATTTGACAACGCAGTTGTCTGGAGACGTTTTCTCGACGAAACGTACTTTCAGAGTCAAAAGGAATTGGCCGAACACTTGGGCCTCGACGAGTCGACGGTAGCGGTGGCGCTGTCGCTGTCAAAGCTACCGGAATCGATCATGCAGGAAATGGTTGCAAGACCGGACCGCTTCGGCTCAAACATGGCCTACCAAGTCGGTCGATATCACACCGCGCGGGGCGTCGAAGCGACGTTACGGCTTATCAACAAGATTCTTTCCGAAGATCTGAGCACGCGCCAAGTTGCCGATATCGTCAAGGGCCGGACAAGCCCGCAAGAAAGTCCGAAACCCGCGGGCCGGCAACGTTACGCTCAGCGGATGGAAATCAAGCTTGAGGGCCTCGCAGTTGGCGATTTGAAATCGTACGGCGACGATCGGCTGGAACTGCGGCTACGCGGATTGTCACGAGAAACGCGCGACGATATCCTTCGGCAAATTGAACACATCTTGCTACCGAAGCAAAAATAACGACGGCCCCGCCCGCGATACACCTCGCTGGCGCGAAATGACGATTGACGCCGGCGGGGCGGATGACGCACGTGCGTATCCGCCGCCGTAAGACCTCGGAATCAAGCCACGCGGGGCTGGCTCAGCGTAAAAGCAAGCAGCTCGCCGTCGGTGGGCTCGCCCCACGTCCTGCGTGCCAGCCAATCGAAGAACGCCGCTTCGATGAGCTTTGAATTCAGTCCGCGTCGGCGCCAGTCGTCGCGCAGATGCGGCCCCAGCTCGGACAAGGCCTCCTCTTCAAATGAACTCCGTGCCACTTCCTGCTCCGACTCACCTTGCTCCTCGTAAAGCGACTTGGCATCCCTTCGGCGATGAGCGCCATACTCCTCGAGCAGGCGCGCTTTCAAATCATCGGCAGGGGCCGCTGCGGGTGCTTTGGCAGTGCCACTCGTCGGCTGCACGACGTCGATGGCGGGGGCATAGCCTTTCTTCAGCGCGTCCTTGAAGAGGGCGGCTGCGCTACGTACCGGTGGCAGGGTGGTGCTGCGCATCCGCTGCTCGGTCATCTGAAGCGCAGCTCGAATCCGATTTTCCTCGCTATCCGCATAGATGGTCTGCGCCTCCTTTTGCGAAATGCCGAGCTTCACCATCCGATCGACGAGGGTACTGTCGAATACGTTCGGGTGCTCATCGAGCGCGAGCATAGGCTGCTTACGCTCGCTGACCCGAAACTGAATTTCGGCGACACGCCGACCTTCCCGATGTTCAATCAGCTCGACGAAGATGTTTGTGACCGCATTCACTTCCGCTATCGCAGGACGCAGATAATCGCGCTTGAAATACTTGTATTCGCGCTTTGCCTCGTCCCCAGCCTCGGTGTCCGGGGTACCCGATAGGATAGGGCGCCACCAGGCCCATGACTCGCGCATCGTCAGTCGGCTGGGATTGGTCAGGTAGCGGACGCAGATTTCATATAGCGCGAGGCCCGCGCTGCTTCGCAGCTGGCTCTGAAACTGAAGGCTCAACCGCGCATACTGCACGGGGTCCAGCAGCTTCTTTTTGATTTTTGGCGCGAACGAAAATTCAACCCAAACGCGACGCGTTGCAGGGTCTTCGAGAATTTCCGCATCGGCGATCAGCGTCGAAATGCCCCATTTGCGCCCGGGCTTCTGGCTCGATGTACCCTGGCTCCACTCAACCTGCACAGACACCATCCGACGCAAATGTTCTTTGACCAGCGCGGTGTCGTTCGAATCGAACGCTGAGTTGGCCACGATATCCGAAAGCAGTGCGCGGTAGGTATCGCCGGATTCATCCGCGTGCTGAGCAACCGCCAGCAGCACGTTGAATAACTTGCGAGTGAGCAGTGTGATCTTGCCGCTCTTCGGCTGGATCGCAATTGCTTCGACGGCCTTGCGCAGTTCCGCGGAGCTAGGGCTCACCACATCGGTTTTTTTCGCGCGCTTCGTTGCCATGCATCGGGTCCGGAGGGATTTTGGAACAGGATACTACCGAGTGTGGTGAACTACGTCTACAGATGGCCTCTCACCGTTTCGCGGTGAACGCCACTTCTTGACCACACCTCACCTGCTACTTTCCCGTAAAGACTCACCTTGATCGACACTGCCGTCGGTCCGCATCCGTTGCCCGTCGCGGCGCGTGCATTGAATCCCACGTAAAGGCCATCCCGAAAGTTCCATCAAGGTGTCCCGAATTGGCTCACCTTAGGTGCTGTCGCAATTTTGCGACGAAAGCGAGACGCGTTCTGGCATCTGGGTGCGCCTCGCGCCGATCGATCGAAACAATGCTACCGAGCGAAGACGGGCGGGCGCTTGTTCAGCCTGCCACAACACTCACCCCTCCAAGGGCCGCGGCACATACTCCCGAAGAAGCTCACCTTTGTCGCGGCGCCGAGCGACAGCTGGCAAGCCGTCGCGGCAAAGGGCCGTAAATATGTGCGCCGGAAGCTCCCCCGCAAACTCTCACCTTTGTGTCACGCGCCCTAGTCACCGTCGCTCTTTGGCCCAACCATCAAGCCTCCCGAAAACCCTCACCATAGGACTGAGATTCCAAGAAAACTGTTGCCGGACCAAGCACTTACCGTCGAAAGTTCGCTCGGCCCGTGCGCGTAGATCAACTCCCGAAAATCCTCACCTCGGTTGATTGCGTGAGCACCATGGGCGAGCGGATCATCACCATCGCCCATTCCCTGTAAAACCTCACCTAATGAACGAACGTGCGATGTCCACCTCGACTCACCTCATAGCTACCTCGCGGTATTCAACGAGAGTGATGACTAACTTCACCGGTGCGACAAACTTCGCCAACGTAGGGCACCTCCCGAATGAACTCACCCTGGCAACCCCGCCGAACGACCTTGGACCCGATCGTTTGCATAAGTTTGGCGTCCCGAATAGGCTCACCTTTTGTATTCCGGTTCATCTTTGAGCCTTCCGCCACCGTTCACACGGCGATCGCCTGCGACGCCACGCGCGTATTTCCCGCAAAAGCTCACCTTTCATTCCCCGCGGGCCCACCGAGACGTCCTCCAGTCCTGAAAAGCCTCACCTCCAAATGGGTTTACGTCCCGCATAAGCTCACCACAGCGTTTTTTGACGTCCAATCGGCGTCTCGGACAGCCTTCATAGAACCTCCCGCAAAGGCTCACCCACCTAAATTCGAACGGTTAACCTCGATCCATATATGCCATGGCTTATATGGCGCACCATTCCCGAAGGCACTCACCGCGGCAAACGCCGTCATAGACGTCGAGCCCTGAATCCCCTCACTTCCTGTCCTGTGAAGGCTCACCAGCCTCCCCGAATCCCATCACTGAAGTGTCCCGCAAAGCCTCACGATCTATCCCGTATAGCTTCACCTCATCGGCCGGAAAGCCTTATCCAGAAAGGGTTTGCGAGAGCGTTAACGTTCTTTAAGAATATATAAGGGTGTTTACTTCAATGACTCTCAAAGGCACCCGTGCGCTTCCGCAGCCGCGGAAAGCATCCACCCCAATCCCGTGAAACAACGAAAGCACTTCACGAAAGCCACGAAATTCCTGAAAAAACATAGGCTTGCGCGATTTCTCCAGTTTTGTTTCACGGCTTTCCCGCCTTGCTGGCGTGGAACTCCCCGATAACGGGGCCTCCAGTACGCTTCGCTCGTCCCAAAGTACCCACCGCTCAGCTGTCTGTATCAATTGATACGTAATTCGTTATTATTACTACTGCATTAGATCATCGAGGAGGTCAGTGTGACCCTAGACGACGAGCGCCGAGCTATTCGAGCCGAGCTTGAATCACTAAAGACAGGCGGCATGCATCGTCGCGAGCTGTCGCTGTATGCCTGCAAGCGGTTATTTTTTGATCTGGGCATCCGCCCTTCCATGGCTGCTGTCCGCGAGCTGACCCAGACCGGCAGTGCTAGTGACATCCCAAAGGATATCGATCACTTTTGGGAACGAATTCGCGATACCGCGAAGGGTCGAATCGGATCCGGCGCCATCCCACCCGCTGTCGAGGAAAAGGCAGGCGAACTCATTTCCGAGCTTTTCCAATATGCACTCGTGAAAGCTCGAGAATCGCTGGAAGACGAGAAACGTGAAGCACAAGCAGCCGTCGAGGACAGCGAAAGCCGTCTTCGAGAAGCCGAGATTCTTCGCTACGCGTCGGCCGAGACCTTACAGCGCAGCGACGCACGCGCAGATGCCGCCTGGGCCCGCGTGCGGGAACTAGAAGCGGAGTTAGCTGGCTCGAACGCACGGCACGCGTCGAGTCATGTCACGCTGGAGGCCACGGCGAAGCGGCTAGAGGCCGAAAACGCGAAGGTCGCCGGCCGCCTTGAAACCGAGGTCGAAGCCAACGCCGGACTACGGGAACGCATTGATGTGCTCCACGCCGAGATGCGGCAGAACGCCGAGCGCTATGCGGTACAGATCAAAGACGCAATGGCGGAGGCCGAGCGGCGGGTCAAGCCGATGCTTGTCGAGCTCGATTCGCTCCGCAGCATGGCCACGACCTATCAAACGGGCATCCGCGATGCAGGCCGCAAGGAATTCGACTTCATTCAACAATTAAGTGCGGCAAAAAGCCGATCGGACCGCCTGGAGGCTCAGGTTCACGAACAGTCCAATGAGATCGATGCGCTCTCTCTCGAAATCAGCGCATTGCGTGAGCGCAGTGCTGTCCCGCCAGAGCTTGCTGCTGTCATCTGGGCCTTAGCCAAGGCAGGACGGTTGAACAACAGCGATTTCGATACGCTGGGCACGTTGGTCGACGCCTATGTGACGCTTCCCGGGCATTGCCCGAAGTGCGTGGACGGCGAGCCCGAACTCGCTCAGGTCGATGGCGGCTTTGAAATGCTGTGCCCCGAGTGCGATCATTGCTCGGGCGTCGCGCGCTCTCGCCTAAAAGCCGTTGCGCGGTTCATGGAGGCAGAAGGTGGCCGCCAATGAGGGGGCAGCAGACGCTCTAATTGCCTCGCACCGAAATGGTGAGGTTTTTCGGGATTCTATCGGTGAGACTTTTCGGGGACAGCGCAAAAGGGTCGAGGGCCGCAGCGTCAAGCCGCTGCGGCACAGTTGCCAGCATGTCTTGTGCGGTCGTGCCTGCGGCACGGGCCGACGGTTTTCCGACGGCGCGTAGACCTATTTAGCCATGAATCACGATCAGCAACGCCTTTGCGTCGGTTTTGCCGGCGTTGCGTATCGCGTGAGGAACGTCTGCGGCATACCGTGCCGTTTCAGTCGACCGAAGGCGTCTCACGGTACCATTTACTTCGACCTCCACCGCCCCTTGGAGCACCGTTAAGTGCTCGCGCGTGCCCGGCTCGTGGGGATTGGAAATTAGTGCGCCGCCAACTTTCAGTGTCAGTTCGTACCACTCGAATCTGCCGGCGAGTTCAATCGGCCCCCAAACGCGCAACTGGTATTTCGCCTCGTGTCCGTCGAGCGTCGGGATATCGTGTGGTCCTACGACGCTGATCGTTTCTGGCGTCCTTGGAGAGGCGAACAACTGATCGAGACTGATGCCAAGTGCGTTCGTCAGCCGCCATGCAACGGCGATTGTTGGATTCGCCTTGTCGCGCTCGATGTCCGACAGCATCGATTTCGATACGCCCGCCGCACGAGACAGATCGTCGAGCGTCATGTGGCGCTCCGCGCGTAGCCGTTGGATCTGCTCGCCGACCCGCGGCGGAGCAGCAAGCGTCGATGCTGGGAGTGCTGAAGGTGCGCGTTGGCCGCGCGTCTTGCCGGTGCTTGCCATTTCATCCCCAATCGCTTACAGTTTTTCGATATATCGAACTATAGTTCGAAAAAACGAATTTGTACGCTGGTAGCTGAGGGCGAGTATTCAAGCCCCCCGCGACAAGCCCCGCCTCGCGCCGGAGACCCCGGCAGCGTGCGGTGAAAAAACGACTCTTACAGGGAGCCTTCGATGCGCGATACCTATCTCGCCCATCTGCGCAGCACGATTGACCGCATTCGCGCAGACGGCTTTTATAAGTCCGAACGTGTGATTGCTAGTCCGCAGTCGTCCGCCGTGCATTTGACGACTGGCTCGGAAGTGCTGAACTTCTGTGCCAACAACTACCTTGGACTCGCCAACGACGCACGACTCGTCGCGGCGGCGAAAGACGGACTCGACAGGGACGGTTTTGGCGTGGCCTCAGTTCGCTTCATCTGCGGCACGCAAACCGTTCACAAGGATCTCGAGCACGCTCTGGCCGCATTCCTTGGCACCGAGGATTCCATCCTTTACTCAAGCTGCTTTGATGCGAACGGTGGCCTGTTCGAAACGCTCACCGATGAAAATGACGCCATCATCAGCGACGAGCTGAACCATGCCAGCATCATCGACGGTGTGCGGCTGTCGAAAGCGAAGCGCTATCGCTACAAGAACAACGATCTTGCTGACCTCGAAGCAAAGCTGCGCGAAGCGGACGCCGCCGGCGCGCGCTTTAAGCTTATTGCGACCGATGGTGTCTTCTCGATGGACGGGATCATCGCCAATCTCGCCGGCATTTGCGATCTCGCGGACCGATACGGCGCGCTCGTGATGGTCGACGATTCGCACGCTGTGGGCTTCATGGGCGAGCATGGGCGAGGCACGATCGAACATTGCGGTGTCGAGGGTCGTGTCGACATCATCACCGGCACACTCGGCAAAGCATTGGGCGGAGCATCGGGCGGCTATGTCGCGGCGCGTCGAGAGATCGTGGAGCTGCTGAGGCAGCGCTCGCGCCCCTATCTCTTTTCCAATTCGCTGGCACCGAGCATTGCGGCCGCGTCATTGAAAGTACTCGAGCTATTGCAAAGCGAGGAAGGCGCGCAGTTGCGCCGCCGTGTGCGCGCGAACGGTGAGCGTTTTCGGGAGGCAATGACGGAGGCGGGATTCACGCTCGTGCCGGGCGAACATCCGATCATTCCCGTCATGCTCGGCGATGCACTGATTGCGTCGCGTATGTCGGACGCCTTGTTGCAAGAGGGCGTTTATGTCATTGGTTTTTCCTACCCGGTCGTGCCGAAGGGGCGTGCGCGCATTCGCACGCAAATGAGCGCGGTGCACACCGCGCAGCAGATCGACCTCGCCGTCGACGCGTTCAAGCGCGTTGCTGCCGCTATTGGCGTCATCTAATTCGAGAAATTGCACCATGAAGGCACTGGCTAAGCTCCAACGCGGTCCCGGTCTCACCTTGACCGACGTGGCGAAACCTGAAGTCGGTCATAACGACATCATGATCCGTATCAAACGCACGGCGATTTGCGGCACGGATATCCATATCTGGAAGTGGGACGAGTGGGCGCAAAAGACGATTCCCGTGCCGATGCATGTCGGTCACGAGTATGTCGGCGAGATCGTCGAGATGGGGCAGGAGGTACGCGGCTTTGCGATCGGCGATCGCGTGTCCGGCGAAGGCCACATTACTTGCGGCTTCTGCCGCAACTGCCGCGCTGGGCGGCGTCATCTGTGCCGCAACACGGTGGGTGTCGGCGTCAACCGTGAAGGCGCTTTCGCCGAGTATCTGGTCATTCCCGCTTTCAATGCGTTCAAGATACCGGACGACATCTCCGACGACCTCGCCGCAATCTTCGACCCGTTCGGCAACGCGACCCACACCGCGCTGTCGTTCAATCTGGTCGGCGAGGACGTTCTCATCACGGGCGCGGGGCCCATCGGCATTATGGCGGTAGCTATTGCCAAGCATGTCGGCGCCCGCAATATCGTGATTACCGATGTGAACGATTATCGGCTCGAACTTGCGCGAAAGATGGGCGCGACGCGTGCAGTCAATGTACAAAGCGAATCGCTGCGCGATGTGATGAGCGACCTCCGTATGACGGAGGGCTTCGACGTCGGTCTTGAAATGTCGGGCGTGCCCAGCGCTTTCACGAGCATGCTCGAGGTGATGAACCACGGCGGCAAGGTCGCGCTGCTCGGCATACCGCCCGCACAAACGGCGATCGATTGGAATCAGGTGATCTTCAAAGGACTCGAAATCAAGGGCATTTACGGGCGCGAGATGTTCGAGACTTGGTACAAGATGGTCGCAATGCTGCAAAGTGGGCTCGACCTGTCGCCAATCCTGACGCATCGCTTCCCGGTTGCCGAATATGAGGCGGCCTTCGCGACCATGCTCTCAGGAGCGAGCGGCAAGGTCGTGCTCGACTGGACCACCGCCTGATCGAACGTTGATCGAATGTTGGACACGCGAGCGGCTATTCAGTCCGGCTGCTCGCTTTCTTCTCGAATTCGGCTTCGATTCTCACGTGCACGTCATCGCCGACAGCCGGATACCAAGTCGCAAGTCCAAACTGCGC
This sequence comes from Trinickia sp., assembly GCF_035492435.1. GTDB lineage: Bacteria > Pseudomonadota > Gammaproteobacteria > Burkholderiales > Burkholderiaceae > Trinickia. The sequence continues at coordinate 11,793 of NZ_DATJJF010000107.1, read as the reverse complement.
TCGGCTGAAAGTGCCTTCAGCCGAAAACCCGAGCGTGTCATCTCTCGTCAGGGGGTTCACTCCGTAGCCATTGAAGGTAACGTTGAGTGAGACGGGGCGGGTGACGTCCCGAATCGTCAACTCGCCTTCGAGTTTGCCTGTGGCTTGGGCGGTACGTACGAAACGCGTACTCACGAAGCGGATCGTCGGGTACTTCTCCGCGTCGAACATATCCGAACCCTTGACCAGTTTATCGAGCATGGGCACTTTTGTGTCGACGCTCGAAGCATCGATCGAAACTTCGACGGCACTGGTCGCAAGCCCTTCGGGCTTCCAGTCGAGCAGCCCTTGCGCTCGATCGAACCGCATCACGAAGTGCGAATACCTCAAGTGCATCACGTCGAACGTAACGCTCCAATGATTCGCATCGAGCGCATAAGGTCCTGGAGGCACACGCGCCTCTTCAGTGCTGACGCCATAGGTCAGGACGCGCACCGGTGTGCAGCCGGGCATCAGCGCCGAGCTGACAGCGATGACTGTCACCAGGATGACACGCGATGTCGATGTACTGATAAAGGTGCGTGGTTTCATTGCAGTCGCCCTGAGTTTCGTCCGCTTCATAGCTTATACGTGTCTACCCGGCCAAAAAAGATAATCAGCCGGCCCTTTCGAAATGACGACCTAGGAGAACAGTCGTTCTACTACATGCTTGCTTGACAGGGGAGAACGATCGTTCTACCCTCGACCTGATATGACGAATCATCGATTACCCCTCGAGCCGGGCGATTCCTCATCCTCCGTTGTCGGCGTACGCGAGCGACTGCTGGACGCGGCGGAAGCATTGGTCTATGCGGGCGGCATTCATGCGACAGGCGTCGATGCGATCGTTCGACAGTCTTCCACGACGCGCAAGAGCTTTTATTCGCACTTCGAATCGAAGGATGCACTCGTCGCCGCGGCCCTCGCGCGGCGTCATGAACGCTGGATGCACTGGTTTATACAAGGCGTGCGCCGGTACGGACGAAAGCCGCGGGTCCAATTGCTTGCCATGTTCGACGTTCTGGCCGAATGGTTTTCGTCGCCAGGCTTTCATGGTTGTGCGTTCTTGAACGCTGCCGGCGAGATCAGTACGCCGGACGATCCCATCCGAGTCGTCGCACGCGAGCATAAGGCCCAGTTGCTCCAGTTCGTTCAGACGCTGTGCGAAGCACACATCACGGAAGCAGGGGGGGAAAGACGCCAGGCAAAGCAGCTTGCACGACAATGGCTAGTTCTGATCGACGGCGCCATCGGTGTCGCTCTGGTCAGCGGCGCGTCTGGCGCAGCCCGTGACGCGCGCACTGCGGCGGCACGTCTGCTGGATACAGTAAGCGCTGCGCCACCGCGCGCTCGCACAAGGAAGCGATGAGCATGAGAGCTTTGCTCATCCGTTGTTACCCCTTAGCTTGAAAGGAGAGCACGCATGTCTACCAACCAACAGTCAAACGAAGCCCGGCCACCACTGCCGCCCTTTACTCGCGAAACCGCCATTCAAAAGGTGCGTGCCGCCGAGGACGGCTGGAATTCCCGCGACCCGGAGCGCGTTGCCCTTGCCTATACGCCGCAGAGCGTCTGGCGTAACCGCGCCGAGTTCATCACCGGGCGTGCCGAGATCGCTGCCTTCCTGCATCGCAAATGGGCGAAGGAGCTCGACTATCGGCTCATCAAGGAGCTGTGGGCACACGACGACAACCGTATCGCCGTTCGTTTCGCCTATGAGTGGCACGACGACTCTGGCAACTGGTTCCGCTCCTACGGTAACGAAAATTGGGAGTTCGACGACCGTGGCCTTATGGCTCGCCGCTTCGCATGCATCAACGATTTGCCGATCCGAGAGAGCGAGCGCCTCTATCGCTGGCCGCTCGGACGCCGCCCGGATGACCATCCAGGCCTGTCTGAGTTGGGGCTATAGTCCGCCAGTTGCATCGGCCTGCTCCGTCTTCGGCGAGCCTTGTGGGCTCGTCGATACCGGAAAATCGCGCGCACAAACCGGCCTATCGGTGCGGACTGCGCGGCGAGCGGCCTAGCGTCGCCTCACGATAAGCTTTCACTGCCGGCCGGCTAGGTGCCGGCGAACGGAGTGAACATGTCTTGTTGGACATCGGCCGTGCAAAGCGCCTTTTCAAATGTGACGCGCGCGGCCTGTATCGGGGGGATACTTGGCGCGCTTGCGATGGGCGCGCCATTGCGCGTACAAGCTGCCGATTGGTGCAGCGGCGGCATCTGGATCGACGCGATGATCGGCTCTTACCATGTGCACCCCAAGCAATCGTTCGAAGACGTCAATCCCGGGCTCGGCGCGGAATGCTGGTTGAACGATCGTTGGGCAGTGACGGCCGGCGGATACCGCAACTCGCTTTCGCGTCCGTCGTGGTATGCCGGCGGCGTATGGTCGCCCGAGTTTCTGCATTGGGGAATCGTGCGGCTCGCTGCGATGGGCGGGATCATTTCCGGCTACAACTATGGCCAATGGGGTATAGGCGCTAACCATACGATCGGGCCTGTCGCAGCGCCCATCCTCATGGTCGAGTACAAGCGTGTAGGCGCTAACTTCATTGTTGTGCCCCCTATTCCGTCCGATAATTTGCCTTTCACGATCGGGTTTCAAGTGAAAGCCAGGTTTTGAAGCCGGTGCGCTTATTTCTGCCTTGCAGCGCATGATTCGTGGGCCGGACTCGTTTCAATCCCAAAGGGTGAGCCCTTACGGGAACCGGTGTTACTTGCTAGCATCCGCGCGGAGTTCCTTATTTGCTCTGAATGCTCCCGAAAAGGCTCACCACAACGGGGCGTCGTCTTTCTATCATGAGCCGGGCCCCAAGACGTCGAATCGGTCGAATTGAACTGAGGAGGCGAGGCGAGCCGGATATCCATTGATAGACGGGTGATCGCCGTTGCATGCCCCCATGCCGATGTTGGATGACCTACGGCCGATGATTGGCTCTAGAGGTGAGCCTTTTCGGGACGTTAGGGACAGCCAATTTTCAGGAATTCTCCGACGGTTTATTCTGCAGCGGTAGGCGCCTGATTCGGGGGCCCATCCGCGCGCCTTGGTCTCCAAGGATGCTCTTTCTGCCCGGTAATCCTCAGCATGCAATCGAGCGCGTGTTCCAAGGTGAGGGTTTTCGGGGGGCGTGTGTCCGATGGGCATATCGCCAAAGGTGAGTCTTTTCAGGACCTTCTTTTTGTGTGCGAATGGGCGCGATGTCAGCCGAAACGTGTAGCGCGACTGTCGTCGCCCGCCTGTCGGATTTGACGCCGCTTGCGATCCGTTTGTTGTCCATGATGCTGTGGACATGTCGACGCATGACCGGGAGACGCTGTCCATGCAGCCGCCAACGAGCTGGCCGCGATGCCGCGCTTGTCCTCGCCACAGCGCGATCGGGGAACTCCGTTATCGCCGACGGTGAGCTTTTTCGGGGGCATTCGGAAAGGTGAGCTTTTGCGGGAGATACGTGGGTTTGCCTCTAATCTGTTTGCCCCACGTCACGAAGGGCGGGCACTGTCTGGATGTCGTGATTGTTGGTGGGCGACTGTTTCAGCACCCCCAGGAATAGGGGGGGGAGTCCTGAATAAGCTCACCATTGCGGCACGCGTCCGCTCTATAGTGAGCTTATTCGGGAGACCTTGCCGGCCACGGACAGGCCCGGGTAGCGATGAATGCCGTGCGGCCAATCGCCGCCCAATCTTTATGTTTGAAACGTTGCCCGTAATAAACCACATGGAATCATTTTGTTGCCGACAATATCGGGTAAGAACACGGGAAAAACCGTAAAAGTTCCGGATAAGGAAGGAAAGCGATATTTCGAGCAATTGACAGTCGGCGCTCCGCGCCAGAGCGAGCGCAGCCCGCCGGGGCTTGCCTGCAAGCTAGGCGGTGCGGTTCGCGGACGTATTGGAACGCACCGTTGGCGCTTGTGTCGAAGAGGACCTAGGAGCGAATTTCGGCAATCGACCTTCGGATCGCATGTTGCCGTGGTAATCGGTATGCGACTCATGCCGCTCTGCTTGTTTATGAGATTTTGCTTTTTCGAATTTTTGTATCGATAATTAACGTCGACTGCATGAAACACGATCTGGCGAGCGTCCATCTGAGCCGCCGCCGGGTCGCTGTTGCCGCTGATCGCCGCGAGTCGAGTATGATTCGGCTCGGGTCAACAGGGGAGCCCGACCTCCCCGCATCAACCACTACCGGAATCATCGATGGAACAGCTTGAAGGAGAGGCTCGCGAACGATTAATTCGCTGGCTCCGGCGTCGCATGGACGAATATGGGATTACGGTCGAAGCCGTGGCCGAATCGATTTCGGCTGATCAGGAGGCCGAGCGGCCCGTGCTCTACCGCGATGCGATGGGTAATTCATGGGATGGCTACGGCGACCTGCCCGATTGGCTGCGTCGGGCCGTAGCCGCCGGGCAACAGATCGATTTTTTCCGCTGCGAGCACTAAGCGGGCGCCGAAGCATCGAGCTTCCCGCGAAATATCAATCCCCGTTGCATTGGGCGGCAGCCAGGGCCGGGGTTGGACGGCCCAGTAACCGTGCAGATACGTCGCGATAATGAAGCGGCTGCGGTATTTCGACGTCCCCGAATATTGGCGCAAACGGTTTTTCAACCCGCGAGAAGTAAAGACAATGGCCGCGCATTGCACCTTTCGTGCGCGCAACTCTTGCGTGCCGATTGCCGCCGTGCGTGTTTGCAGCATTGCCCGTTCGGCAGCGGGCCGAGTATCGGTGTCGCAACACTATGGCTGTTCGCAAGGAGTTCGCATAAATAGGCAAATTATGCGCCGCATAGGCGCGGATCGCAGCGGCTATGCACGTATTGCGGGCAAGCGCCGCCGCGTGCAATTCCACTCTTCGATACCGTTTCGAATTCGACAGCACGGGACCACTGCCAGGGTCGTGTGCGGCGATCAATCCGCAAGGCGCGCGTCAACATTCTCGATTTCGTAGACTGCCCTTCGAGTAAGCAGCCCAAGGGTGCGTGTGACGCGTGGCTGTTTGTCAATGTCCGCATTGCTTAGGACTGCGAAGGAGTCCGCTCATGCCCTGGCCGGGGGGAACGCGGGTACGCTCATTGCGCAACACCAGCCGAGTCAGTGCAGCACTGCGCTGGCTGAGTTCGGTTAGCCGCTGCATGACTCGCACGCCATAAATCGCACGCTTCGGGGACGGTGAGACATGTCGGCAAAAGTCGGCGAAAAGGCTCAAAAGAGTCGCGAAATTTATTGCGAGCCCGTGGCGGTTCGGCACCCAGAAGCTGTGAATGGCGTCACCGGGCCGTGGCGACCGGCGATGTCGGACTCCGCCATCTGGGAACGGTAATTGCGCAGGTCGATCAACTCGCAAAAGGGACGCGCCGCCTGCAACCGATGACGGGCACATGTGCGCGTGGAACCCATGTCATTCGACCGGGATCGAAGCCGTGCCGCAAACGAAATGGCGATACCAGACCGTCGTGCGGGCCTGAGCGCGCGCACGGCCGCGCACGTGCGCGAGGCGCTCGACGGCCGCCGTAGTGGCCTGCGCATTTTGCTTCCTCTCGCCGGCCCAGCCGTCGTAGTGTCGGTGGCTTACATGGATCCGGGTAATATTGCGACGAATTTGCAGGCGGGCGCAGGTTATGGCTACACCTTGATATGGGTAGTGCTGTTTGCCAATCTCGTTGCAATGCTGTTTCAGGCTATGTCGGCGCGCGTCGGTCTTGCGACCGGAGCGAGCCTTGCCAAGTTGTGTGCACGCCATTTTCCGAGGCCGGTCGTCATCGCCATGTGGATGGTCAGCGAGGTCGCCGCGATGGCGACAGACCTCGCTGAATTCCTGGGCGGCGCCATTGCGCTCTCACTGCTTGCGGGCTTGCCGCTGATTGCCGGCATGGGCGTGACAGCCGCGCTCACCTGGATCTTGCTGCTTATGCAGGCGCGTGGATTCCGGCCGCTCGAGCTGGCGATCGGCGCGCTCGTCGGCGTCATCGCGGTGGCTTATCTCGCGCAGCTCTTCATTGTTCCGCTTCAATGGCGGCCGCTGTTGCTGGGTGCCTTCGTGCCGACGATCATCGATAACCAGGCGCTGCTCATTGCCGTCGGCATTGTCGGTGCCACGGTCATGCCGCACGCGCTTTTTCTGCATTCGGGGCTGACTGGCGAACGCGTTACGCCGCTCACGGAAGCTGACCGGCGTAAGCTGATGCGTTATTCGAACGTTGAAGTCGTGATCGCGCTCGGCGTGGCAGGGCTCGTTAACATGACGATGGTTGCGATGGCCGCCGGTGCGTTTCATCGAGGCTATCCTCAGATTGCCGAGATCGAGACTGCCTATCACACACTGACGCCACTGTTCGGTGCAATGGCTGCGGGTCTGTTCCTGACTTCCTTGATGGCGTCGGGCATTTCCAGTTCCGTCGTGGGGACGATGGCTGGTCAGCTGATCATGAGCGACTTTCTGGGCTTCGCCGTGCCACTTTGGGTGCGGCGGCTGGTGACGATGCTGCCGAGCTTTGTCGTCGTAGCCCTGGGCCTCGACGCGACACGCGCACTTATCATTAGCCAAGTGGTGCTGAGTCTTGCTGTTCCGCTGCCGATGATTGCGCTCATTATCTTCGCCTGCCGAACCAAAACGTTGGGGCAGTATCGACTTGGTCGCCTAATGACGGTCCTTGCTGTTGCTTCCGCCCTCGCTGTTATTGGCCTCAATGTCGTACTTGTCTTCAATACCCTTTTCTGAGGTATGGCGCTAAAGCGGTGCGCTTTGCGGCGACAAAATACGAGGTTTCGCTGGCCGGATTGACGAAAGGTGAGACTTTTCGGGATCGTGGCGGCGCCGAAGGCTCGTCCGTCGCTGACGATGTACCGGCTGCCTCGGCAGGGGCGTCCGCCGTTCATACAGGTGGGTGCGCCAGCGCCTTTTCTGCTGGAATCGGCCCGGCGCGGCGTCCGAGCGATTTCGCCTCCACATTGCCGCGCGGCGCGCAAAGGTGAGCGTTTTCGGGGAGCGGGCGAGGGATCAACAAAATCTAGGAATATCGTGTCCGTTATTGCTACGCTTTTTTTGTTTTCTCTAGAATCGGGCTTTTCCAGAGTATGATTTTCGTTCGGCGAGTCACGCGCGCCTGCAAGAACGGCGACTGCCCGTTTTGTTGCTGCGTGTTCCTAAGTTTCAGCGCCGGTCGCTCATGAAAAGAAAGTAACTTAAAGGCAGGCGACTTATGCATTCGGATGCCGCATTCCGCCATCGGGGATATTTGCTCAACTGCGCGCCCGCAAGGTCCGTGGATGGGACTTTTCAGCCGTATGTCGTTATCTCTCGCTCGAGCGACGGGGAGCTCGTTGCGAACCGTTTCTTCCCATCCGATTTGCGGTTTGCCGATGAGGCGGCCGCCGTTGCGCATGCACGCGACTGGGCTGTGCGCTGGATCGACGCGAGCAGCCTGACCGTCTAGCCGGTGAGTCGTCGGTGATGCGTTTGCCGCCCTCGCGGGCCCGGACGATGGCGCCTGAGCGGCGCGACGTGGAACTGCTGGAGCCGCCCGGGCCGCACTCAGGCCTGCCCGTGCGCCGCGCATGTGCGCATGAAACGCGGTAAGCTCTGGCAACATAACGTTTCCCGGCTGCACCACGCAGTTTGTTCAGATCATGCCTAATTCTCCCGCCTCCCTATGGGGACTCGAAGAAATCGTCGCGGAACTGCGGGCTTCCCGAGAGGAACTGCACCGCACTCGCCATCCGCGAGGCATTCGGGAGTTGCCTTCGCGTGAAGCCATCGTCGCTATTGTGAACGGCCTGCGGGCCGCCATGTTCCCGACGCATTACGGCGCCCCCGATCTGACTGACGAGACGGTCGATTATTACGTTGGACATACGCTCGACAGTACGCTGCGGCTCCTGCGTGAGCAGGTACACCGCGCGCTGCGCTTGTTGCCCGAGCATGAGCAAACGTCCAGTGCGGAGCTGGCCGCGCGGGCCTACGAGATCACGCGCGCATTCGGTGTGCAGCTGCCGTCGATCCGTGCAATGCTCGTCAGCGACATCCAGGCGGCTTTTGCAGGGGATCCCGCCGCGCACGACATTACGGAGATTCTGCTTTGCTACCCCGGCGTGCTTGCCATGATGCATCACCGGGTGGCACACGCGTTCTATCGCCAGGGCGTCCCATTGCTTGCACGCTTCGTCAACGAGATCGCTCATTCGGCCACCGGGATCGATATCCATCCCGGTGCGCAGATTGGCCCAAGCTTTTTCATCGACCACGGTACCGGGGTCGTCATTGGCGAAACCGCCGTCATCGGCGAGCGCGTGCGGGTTTATCAGGCTGTGACGCTCGGTGCAAAAAGCTTTCCTGCTGATAGCGACGGCACGCTCGTTAAAGGTCGGCCTCGTCATCCGATTGTCGAGGATGACGTCGTCATCTACGCGGGCGCAACGATCCTCGGGCGCGTGACGATCGGGCGGGGGGCGGTCATCGGGGGCAACGTCTGGCTCACGCATAGTGTCTCGCCCGGTGCCAGCGTCTCGCAGGGCAGCGTGCGGGAGGGCGGTGAAGGTGGCCGTGCCGAGGAGCCCGAGCACGATACGGCGAGGCGTCTGCGCAAATGAAGGGGCGAGCCGGCTGCGGGATGGATTCGGCAGACGGCTAGCGCTTCGGACCTCAGACGTTGGGCATGCCGGTGACGCTTGGTGCACCGACGATCGCGAGGAATTCACGACGCGTGGACGGATCGGTGCGAAACGCGCCCAGCATCCGGGAAGTCACCATCGCCACGCCGGGCTTGTGCACGCCGCGCGTCGTAATGCACTGGTGCGCGGCCTCGAGTATGACGCCTACTCCTCGCGGTTGCAGAATCTCGTTGAGCGTATCGGCAATCTGCACCGTCATCTTTTCTTGAATCTGCAGCCGCTTCGCGAAGGCATCGACGAGCCGAGCCAGCTTTGAGATGCCGACCACGCGATGCTTCGGCAGATAAGCGACATGGGCGCGGCCGATAATCGGCACCATGTGATGCTCGCAGTAGCTTTCGAAGCGGATGTCCTTGAGCACAACCATTTCGTCGTAGCCATCGACCTCTGAGAACGTGCGGGCCAGAATCTCGCGCGGATCGATCCGATAGCCCGCAAAGAACTCTTCGTAGGCGCGTGCGACGCGCGCTGGCGTTTCCAGCAGGCCTTCGCGATCAGGGTCGTCGCCAGCCCAGCGCAGCAGGACGCGAACGGCGTCTTCGGCCTGCTCGCGCGTGGGCCGTGCGACCCACCTGGTGGCCGGATTTACATCGCTCACGGCGCTTACCGCTTTCTTGGCGAGTGGTGCGCTCTTCGTCTTCGATCGGGGGCTGCTCTTCATCGCTGACTGTCCTCCTATGACACCACATGGCACGGTCGCGCGGGTGCGAGGGCACCTCGCGCATGGGCTGCCGATTTCGTAGGTTGTGGGCATTGTTCCATGTTTTGCCACGGATCGCCCATGTCGCCGGCAATGCGCCATTGTCGCAGCACAATAAAATACTTCGTACTGCTAAGGAATTTGGCGATATCCCCTACGCCACGTTGAACGGTCTTGATCTTTATCGCGCGGATGCACAGCGTGCGGGAGTACGAAGCTCCATCGCTCGACTTGTCGCATGCGCTCGGAACCGCTTTGTCGGCGGTGGCCATACCGATCCCGAGGGGTATGCGGCGAATGACGCCGGCGTCACCGAAACCGACTTGATCGGCGAACTCGTGCGTGCCTGCACTCATCGTAAAAGGCACGTACGACGGCTCGATTACGCCCGACGCCCGACCAGCGCCGGGCGCTCGCGGCCGCAATCGGCTGCAATCGATGGCAGCCGTTATGTCGAGAGCTCGACGCAGTCTATTTGCAGAATGTCGAACAGGCCGGCGCGTTTGACCCGGGTGCGCCGACTTGCGGCTCGCACCGCTTTGTGGCCCAAGCGCCTACTCTTCGGCGTCGTGTTCCGCGACAAAGCGGAACAAGTAGGCCCGCAAGGCAGCCTCTAGCGCTCGATGATCGGCCACGCTCTTCGAGCCGGACTCGGCTTCATCGCCGAAAAGCGTGGGTGGCGCATCGTACACGCCGACTTCGAAGTTTTCGCGTAGCACGCGAATCTCGTGCGTTGTTTCGGCGTACTCGGCGACCCAATGTATGCCTTCGATCAGGGCACCAGTCCTAAGCGGGGTTCTCATCAGATTTTGCTCCGGGAAACCTCCGCCTTTTCCCCAAGAGGACTTCCAGCGGGGCGTAGGCTGAGGAGTAAAAGAGCGCCGCCGCAAAGCGGCATTCGGTAAGCAACGAAGAGGTATTCATATAAGGCGTCAACCGATGCCCCTGCCGGCGCCCGGCGTTGGAACGGTATGGCCGCGACCGGTGCCACGAAACCAAGCGTACGCTTCTCGGGCGTTTTGCGCATCTGCTGCGTCCTGGCTCATCGGTTGGACGCAGCATGACGGTGCGCGTTAGTGGTTGATTGCTTCGAGCGCACGTCCTTTCGTCGACGGCCCCAGCACGATCATGATGAGCCCGATGACCATTGAGGCCGCGATAAAGACGGCGACGCCCGGCACGCCGTAGTTGTGCAGCAGAATGCCGATGGCGAGCCCCGCAAAAGCGGCGGCTATGCGGCTCCACGAGTAGACGAAGCCGATCGCGCGCGCACGCACACGCGTCGGATAAAGCTCCGCCTGATAGCCGTGATAGGCATACGACATCACGTTCGATGCAAGCGTGAAGAGAACGCCGAGGGCAATCAGTACGGTGGGTTGCGTGGACTGCGCGAACAGCGCGATCACGATACCCATGACGATGAGCCCACCGCAGATTTGGGTCTTGCGCTCGAGCTTGTCGGCGAAGAACGTGCCGATGAGCGGTCCAAATGGATTGGCGATCGCGATGACGAACGCATAGCCGAGGCTCGCGGTTACGTGAATGCCCCGGTGGATGAGCAGTGTCGGCACCCAGGCGGCAAAGCCATAAAACCCGATGACCTGAGCCATGTTGAAGACTGAAAGAAGAATTGTGCGTTTCAGATAGACAGGCCCGAAGATCTCGAGGAAGGCGCCGCGTCCCTCAATCTCTGGCGAGACAGCCTGCGGAATCGGCAGCGCGGTCCCTTTCTCCGCGGCCACGCGGCGTTCAATATCGGCGACGATGCTTTCGGCCTCCTCGATGCGCCCGTGGCGTGCGAGCCAGCGGGGGCTTTCGGGGATGTTGCGGCGGACGATCCATACGACGGCCGCGCCAAGCGTGCCGATCAGGATTACGACGCGCCAGTCATCGAGGCCGAACGGCCGCGTGTCTTTGAGGATATAAGCGAGAAACGCGACGACAGGCACTGCGCAGAAGGAAATGAACTGATTGACCGCGTAGGCGCGACCACGCTCGCCGCTCGGTATCAGCTCGGAGATGTACGAATCGATCGTCACTAGCTCGACACCGATGCCGATGCCGGCGGCAAAGCGCCAAAGATTGATAGCGAAGCCCGTGTGCTGAAAGGCCATCGCTGCAGTGCAGGCGACGTACCAGATGAGCGACCAGGTGAAAATGAAGCGGCGGCCGAATCGATCCGCAACAGATCCGAAAACGAGCGCGCCGACCCAAAGTCCGGCGAAGGTCGAAAAGACGAAGGTGCCAAAGCCGGCAACGGCGAGTGGCGCCAAGCCGGCGAAGAAGCCGAGCGACTCGGGCTTGAAGAGGCCCGACTGGCTCATGCCCGGCGCTACGTAACCAGTGAAGAAAAGGTCGTAGTACTCGAAGACCCCGCCGAGCGAGATCAGGATCACCATGGTCCA
>NZ_DATJJF010000106.1:0-6585 GCF_035492435.1 Trinickia sp. | reverse complement strand
CACCCTTGCGCCCGGCTATAATGCCCAACCATGACCGTTCACCCCCAGTCGTTTCATGTCGCTGTCGTCGGCGGCGGGCTCGTCGGCAAGAGCGCGGCGCTCGCGCTCGCGCAAGCCGGGCAGCGCGTTGCGCTGATTGCCCAACCGGCCTCGCCGCGAGCCGCCGATGTTCCGTTCGACGCACGTATTTACGCCCTTTCCTCGAGTTCGCAGGCGCTCCTCGAGCGGTTGCGGATCTGGCAGGCGCTCGCGCACGAGCGGCTCGAGCCCGTCTACGATATGCGCGTCTACGGCGACGCATTGGCCGAGCTGCATTTCTCCGCCTTTCAGGCCGCTGTGCCACAACTTGCCTGGATCGTCGAATCCTCGCTGATCGAGCAGGCGCTCGACGCCGCATTACGGTTCCAGCCCCATGTGACCTGGTTCGCCACGCGCGCCCAGGGGCTCGACGTGAAGGAGACGTCAGCCACGCTTGCGCTCGCGAGCGGCCAGGTGATCGATGCGGATCTGATCGTTGGTGCGGACGGCGCCCACTCGTGGGTCCGCGCACAAATGGGGGCCAACGTCATGCGGCGGGACTACCGGCAAACGGGCGTTGTCGCCAACTTCAAGGCGGAAAAACCGCACGGCGAGACAGCGTATCAGTGGTTTGTGGGAGGGGAGGTCATTGCGCTGCTGCCGCTGCCCGAAGGGCACGTTTCGCTTGTCTGGTCGGCGCGAACCGACCACGCGCGCGAGTTGCTTGCATTGGCTCCCGCCGAACTCGAAGCCGCAGTGGAGCGGGTGACGCAGGGCCGGCTCGGCGCGCTCGAATGCGTCGGTCCCGCGCATGGTTTCCCCCTTTCGCTGCAACGCGTGGACAAGCTGATCGCGCCCCGCGTGGCGCTCGTCGGCGATGCTGCGCACCTCATTCATCCGCTCGCGGGACAGGGGATGAACCTGGGATTGCGCGACGTCACCTCGCTCGTCGACGTGCTGACGAAGAAGGAGCCGTTTCGCGATCTCGGCGACGTCGTGCTGCTGCGTCGTTATGAACGCTCGCGCCAGGAGGATATTGGTGCCCTCATGCTCGCGACCGACGGGCTCGAGCGGCTGTTTTCCGTGCCAGGCAAGCTCGCGCGCCTGGTTCGCAACACCGGTATGGCGCTCGTTGGCGCCCAACCGCTCGTGAAGCGCTGGCTAGTCGGGGCTGCGCTCGGCTAGTGATCGGGCGGCGGAGACACAGGCCCCGCCGCGCCATTCGTTTCAACGCGCCAAGCGCTAGACGCGCGGGGCGCACTGCCCAGGAAGGACTTCAACATCATGCCCACGATCCTGCGTCACGTTGCATTCTCCGCCCTTGCCGCCGCGCTGATGATCGGCTGCTCATCCCAAGCCGGTGCCGACCAGACCACCGACAAGCTGAAAGCGACCTTGCAAGAGCGTCTGCCCAATGCCCACATCAAAGGCATCGCCAAGGCGCCGATTCCGGGCCTCTATGAAGTGAACCTCGGCGTGCAGATCATCTATAGCGATGCCAGTGGCAATTATGTGCTGGTCGGCGATCTCGTCGATACGAAGGCGGGCACGAGCTTGACCCAGGCGCGGCTCGCCGAGCTGAACAAGGTCGACTTCGCGACCCTTCCATTGGGCGATGCCATCAAAGTGGTGAAGGGCAACGGCAGCCGCAAGATGGCTGTCTTTTCGGATCCGAACTGCCCCTACTGCAAGCAACTCGAAGCAACGCTCAAGTCGATCGATAACGTGACCGTCTATACGTTCCTTTATCCGGTGCTCTCCGACGATTCCACGGCGAAAGCCAAGTCGATCTGGTGTTCGGCCGACCGTGCCAAGACTTGGGAAACGTGGATGGTGGATCATCGTCCGCCGACGACTGCGCCCATATGCGACACAAGCGTCCTCGACAAGAATCTCGCGCTCGGTCATGCCATGAATGTGACGGGGACGCCGACGATTATCCTCGCGGACGGCCGCCGCTTCCCCGGCGCTGTTTCGAGAGATGAACTCGACAAGGCGCTTAGCGACGCGTTGAAGGCATCGCCGGCGCACTGAACGCGCCGGTAGCCGTGAGTGATACGCGTGCGGCTGCCCCTGCAGTCGCCGCCGTGAAGGGGCGACCCTGTCTTGCATTTGCAATGCGCTATCGCGAGTTGAACCGGTTTCGCCGCTGCGGGCTTTGGAATCGCATGCAGCATGCGAACTTTGATGCGATCGCGTACGATTTATGTTTGGATTCGCGAGCCGCTGCTCGCGGATGACCGATATCCCACCTCCGTCTCTAGCTTTTAGCTCGACTGGTACCGCGCCACACCGCTGCCGATGAATCCGACTCGCTACGCCATCGTTCCCAAGCATCCCGCTGCTCACCTATTCGAAGTCACGCTCACGCTCACAGACCCTGACCCGGCCGGTCAGCGGTTTGCGCTGCCGACGTGGATTCCGGGCAGCTACATGGTGCGCGAATTCGCGCGCAACATCGTTACGCTGCAAGCGTTCAACGAAGCGGGCCGCAAAGTCCGCATTGCCAAGGTCGACAAGCAGACCTGGCAGGCCGCCCCGGTCAAAAGCGGCACATTGACACTGCGCTACGAGGTCTACGCGTGGGATATGTCGGTGCGCGCAGCGCACCTTGACGACACCGTCGGCTTTTTTAACGGTTCGAGCGTGTTTCTGGCGGCAGAGGGCCGCGAGGACGCGCCTTGCATCGTCGAGATCAAGAAGCCCGCGGGGCCTGCTTACGCCAATTGGCGTGTGGCGACATCACTCCCCGAGGCGCGCGGCACCAAGCGCTACGGATTCGGCGAGTATCGCGCGCAGGACTACGACGAACTCGTCGACCATCCGGTGACGCTCGGTGAATTTGAACTCGCTACGTTCAAAGCGCATGGAGTGCCGCACGACATCGTGATCGGCGGGCGCACGGTCAACGTCGACATGGACCGCCTGGCCACCGATCTGCAGCGCATCTGCGAAGCGCAAATCGCGCTGTTCGAGCCGAAGTCCAAAGAAGCGCCTGTCGAGCGCTACGTCTTCATGACACAAGCTGTCAGCGACGGCTACGGCGGACTCGAGCATCGCGCGTCGACGGCACTGATCTGCAATCGCGCCGATTTGCCCGTGCGCGGGCGCCCGGAGATGTCGGAGGGCTATCGGACGTATCTCGGCCTGTGCAGCCATGAGTATTTCCACACGTGGAACGTCAAGCGCATCAAGCCGGCCGCCTTCGTTCCTTACGACCTCTCGCGCGAGAACTACACATCGCTACTGTGGCTCTTCGAAGGGTTCACGTCGTATTACGACGACTTGATGCTCGTTCGCAGCAAGTCGATCGGTGAAGTTGACTACTTTGGCCTGCTCGGCAAGGCGGTCGGCGGTGTGCTGCGCGGCAGTGGACGGCTCAAGCAAAGCGTCGCCGAAAGCTCGTTCGATGCCTGGATCAAGTACTACCGCCAGGACGAGAATTCGCCCAACGCCATCGTCAGCTATTACCAGAAGGGCTCGCTCGTCGCGTTGGCGTTCGACTTGGCGATTCGCGCAAGCACGAATCACAAGAAGTCGCTCGACGATGTCATGCGGCTGCTTTGGCGCCGATACGGTCGTCAGTTCTATCGCGGCCAGCCGGCCGGTGTCGGCGAAAACGACGTCAAAGCGCTCATTCAGGAGGCCACCGGCGTCGATCTCGGGGCGCTTTTCGATGAAGCCGTCCACGGCACGCGCGACTTGCCGCTCGCGGAGTTGCTCGCACCGTTCGGCGTGACGCTCGAGCCTGAACTCGGCAATGGCAGCGGCAAGCCGTCGCTCGGCGTGCGCGTGCGTAGCGCAGCCGACTGCACGCTCGCAGCTGTCCATGATGGCAGCGCCGCACAGAAGGCGGGGCTGTCCGCCGGTGACGTGCTCGTCGCCATCGACGGCCTGCGCGTCACGGGGGCGAATCTCGACGCGCTGCTTTCGCGCTATCTGCCTGGCGCGAGCGTCGAGGTTCATGCATTCCGGCGCGACGAGCTGCGCGTCACGCGCGTGAAGCTCGACGGCGCCGAAGTCGTCCGCTATCGCCTCGAGGCGGGTGACAAGGCGCGCTCGGCTGCCCGCACCGCACGTGAGCGCTGGCTGCGTGGGTGAAGTACCGCCGGCGGTGGCCGGGTGGCTGCGCATTTCGGGGCAAGACGGCGCGACCTTCGGCTAACGACACGGGGTGGCCTGCCGGCATGGTCGAGCAGCGGCGACAAGCTGAGCGCGCCCGAGCACCGTCGGTAGCCAGGGCGCGCCCGCGCCACGGCTGATCGGCACGGGCCGGATGCCCTCCGATCGTTCCATTCTTGCAACGATCCTTCGCCGCCGGCCTACTTTCCGAGAAATAGCAAAAAAAACACAATCCTTTCACTGGCGCGGGAAACGCGCACACTTCCGGAGCTGAATATGACCACGATCCTTCAACTGAACTCGGCAGCCCGTTCGCAGGGCGCGAACTCGACGCTGCTAGCGAACGAGCTGACCGCCAAGCTGCAAAGTGCAAATCCTGGCGCAACGGTCGTCGTGCGCGACCTGCTCGCCGATGCGCTACCGCACCTGGATGACGCAATCCTCGGCGCCTTTTTCACGCCGGCCGAGCAGCGCACGCCTGAGCAAGCGGCGATTCACGCTCGCAGCGAAGCGCTGATCAACGAGTTGCAGGCGGCGGACATCATTGTCATCGGCGCACCGCTGTACAACTTTGGCGTCTCGACGCAGCTCAAGGCGTATTTCGACTGGATCGCACGTGCCGGGATCACGTTCCGCTACACCGAGAGCGGTCCGGAGGGCCTCGTGAAGGGTAAGAAAGCGTTCATCGTCTCGGCGCGCGGTGGCAAGTACTTCGGTACGCCGAACGACACGCAGACGCCGTACTTGACGTCGTTCCTCGGCTTCCTCGGCATTACAGATGTCTCGTTCATCTACGCCGAAGGTCTGGCTTACGGCCCGGATGCGGCCGCAGCCGCCTTGGCTGGCGCGCGAGAAGAGATTGCCGCAGTCGCGTAATTCGCTAAGAGAAGGTCTGCACTGGTCTGCACAGCGGCGCGACACGTGATGTCCGCCGCTGCTAGAGATGAGCCGCTCGTCATGCGACGAGCGGCTCTGCTTTTTCTGGCAGCCGCCAATCGATAGGTTTTCGGCCGCGCGAGACGAGATACTCGTTCGCGAGCGCAAAATGCCGGCAGCCGAGAAAGCCGCGATGCGCCGATAGGGGCGAGGGATGCGGCGCCTCGAGCACGCAATGCGGCCGCGCGTCGAGTAGCGCACGCTTGGCTTGCGCGTGAGCGCCCCAGAGCATGAAGACGAGGCCCTCGTGTCGATGCGCGAGCTCGCGAATCAGCGTGTCGGTGCACTTTTCCCAGCCTTGTCGGGCGTGGCTTGCCGCCTTTCCCTGTTCGACGGTCAACACTGTATTCAACAACAGCACGCCCTGACGTGCCCATGCGTCGAGACAGCCGTGACGCGGTATCTCATAGCCGAAATCAGACGCGATCGCCTTGAAAATATTGCGCAGCGAAGGCGGCGGTCGCACGGGCGCCGGTACGGAGAACGCGAGGCCGTGCGCCTGGGGATGTCCGTTGTCGTCGCCGTGATAAGGGTCCTGTCCGACGATGACGACTTCGACGTCGTCCGGGTGCGTCAATCGCAGCGCGCGGAACACATCGGCCGGGTAGATGATTTTGCCCGCTGAGCGTTCTCGATCGACAAACCGGCAAAGCGGCGCATACGCATCGCTTTCGATGAAGGGCCGCAAGTGTTCGCGCCAGTCGCGGGGGAGGGCATCGAAGAGGCTGCTGAGCGGCGCATTGAGCCCCGTCGGGGCCAGCGTCTCGGAAAGGGTGTCGACAGGCGCGTCAAAAAGTGACGCTTGGGCGAGGTCGGCGGCGGACTCAGGCGAACGGCGTCGGATCATCGACGGTTCTCAGCCTGCACGCAGCTGGTAGCCGCGCTGTGCCTTATTGATGTTTTCCGGCGTAAGCCCTGGCACTTCTGCCGACAACTCCGCAGTGAGCACATGAAGCGCCGATTCGTCCCCTTCCAGCAATTCGAGCTCGATTTCGCTGATGGGCGCACGGCGCGTCTCGCCGTCGACTTCGGCCGTCACGTCTCCCCGATCAATGGCGGCTTCAACCTGGGCGCCGCCCAGCGCGAGTCGCCAGAGATGGCGCGTAAAGCTGGTGCGAAAGAGCGGGGAAAGGTGCGGCGCCGCCTGGCGCAGCGCACTCGCTGCCTTTTCGTCGTCACAGGCGGCTGTGAGGGCGTCGATGTCGAGCGCCTCGCCCGCCACCGGCATTTCCCATTCGTGGCGGCTGTGCAGACCGCCTTCGGCCGTGCCGGCTGCTTTGAGCGTCTGCAGCCAGCCATCCGGAGTCTTGCGCAGGCGCAGCGCAATCTTCGCTTGCGTAAGCGCCAGCGAGGCGGTGTCGAAATAGATGTTGTCGAGGGGGATCTCACGCCCTGCGTCCCCGGCACGTTTTGCCAAGTATCGCGCGGCGGCGTCGGCTTGTTCGGGCGGCAGCGCGAGCTTGATTTCGCGTTCGATGCTCATGGATGAATATGAATGCTCTGCGTAGT
>NZ_DATJJF010000105.1:0-20583 GCF_035492435.1 Trinickia sp. | reverse complement strand
CCGATGAGATCGACCCGATCGGCCTCGGTACCGAGCGCTGCCGTCGCTTCGAAGTAGCTGCGCCACGCGCGCTGTGCCCGTGTCAGCACGATCCGCGACTGCGCCGGCAGCTTGGTCCGCAGCCTGCGCGCATAACGGTTCATGTCGAACTGGGCATGTTCGCACGAAGCATCGGCCGTGCAAGGCCGCACATTCGGCGCGGTTCCGCGCTGAGTGGGAGCCGGTGCGCTAGCGGATGTCGATGCCTGCGGCCGATACTGCGCTGCAATCCGCCTCAGTTGCAAGGCGCGATCACGCACGGGCTGCAACAGCACGTTGGCCTGTGAGATGACATCGGGCGAGCCCTTTGCCACGAAGACCGCTCGCACAAGCAACGCTTCCTGCGTGCGCCAGGCGAGCCAGCGCCGATGACTCTCCTGCCAGCCGCGCCGTGCCGCGTCGGGTGCGTGCGCCGCGATCGAACTGAGCGCGGCGTCGATGGCCATGTTCCACGCATCGCGCGCCGTATCCATGCACTGCGCCTGCCCCTGCGGCGACGAGCGATCGGCACGCGCAAGGCAACTGCGCATCGACGTGTCGATCGGATCCGCAGCCGCGGCTTCAGCGTGCGCCAACGGCGACAGAACAACGCCGCTCATCAGCGCTACGCTCATGCTGAACGCCAGCACCCAGCGGCTCAAGACCTTCGCGCCGCATTTCATCATCAGACCCGCACGCAGTCGACGAAATACTCGACACGCCCATTCACCAACTCCGCAACCAGCCCGTGGATATCGGTCGAAAAACCGGGAAAGCGCTCGTTGAACTCACGCGCAAACCGCAGATAGTTGACGATCGTCTTGTTGAACCGCTCGCCGGGGATCAAAAGCGGAATGCCCGGCGGATAGGGCGTGAGCAGCACACTCGTCACGCGGCCCTCGAGCTCATCAATCGGCACGCGATCGATCTCGCGGTGCGCGAGCTTCGCAAACGCATCCGAAGGCTTCAACGCCGGCTCCATGTTCGACAGGTACATCTCGGTCGTGAACCGCGCGATGTCATTGGCGCGGTAAACACTGTGGATGGCCTGGCACAGATCGGCCAGCCCCATGCGCTCATACGCCGGATGCTGCGCGACGAATTCGGGCAACACACGCCACAGCGGCTGGTTGTTGTCGTAGTCGTCCTTGAATTGTTGCAACTCGGTCACCATCGAGTTCCACCGGCCCTTCGTGATGCCGATCGTGAACATGATGAAGAACGAGTAAAGCCCTGTCTTCTCGACGATGATGCCGTGCTCGGCCAGATACTTCGTCACAATCGCGGCCGGGATCCCCGTTTCGCCGAAATCGCCGGCAACGCCGAGCCCCGGCGTCACGATCGTCGCCTTGATCGGGTCGAGCATGTTGAAACCTTCCGCGAGCGGCCCAAAGCCGTGCCACGGATCATTGGTGCGCAGCACCCAGTCCTCGCGCGAGCCGATACCTTCGTCGGCCAAGGCATCGGGGCCCCAAACCTGGAAGAACCAATCATCGCCGTACTCGGCGTCGACTTTGCGCATGGCACGCCGGAAATCGAGCGCTTCGGCGATCGACTCCTCAACGAGCGCGGTGCCGCCCGGCGGCTCCATCATCGCAGCAGCCACATCGCACGAGGCGATGATCGCGTACTGCGGGCTCGTCGACGTATGCATGAGATACGCTTCGTTGAAGCGGTGCCGATCGAAGGCGCCATCCGCCGAATCCTGCACGACGATCTGCGAGGCTTGGGAAATGCCGGCGAGCAGCTTGTGTGTCGAATGCGTCGCGAACACGAGCGCCCTCGTGCGCGGGCGCCCTGCGCCAATGGCGTGCATGTCCTTGTAGAACGGATGGAACTCCGCATGCGGCAGCCACGCCTCGTCGAAATGGAGCGTATCGAGAAAATCGCCCAGCAATTCCTTGATCATCTCGACGTTGTAGACGACGCCGTCATACGTGCTTTGCGTAATCGTCAGGATGCGCGGCTTGAGCTGCGGGTTCTTTTCAAGCGCCTCACGAGCGAACGGATTAGCCTCGATTTTCTTGCGGATGTTCTCGGGCTTGAACTCATCGAGCGGAATCGGACCGATGATGCCGAAATTGTTGCGCGTAGGCGTAAGGAAGACGGGGATCGCGCCCGTCATCGTGATCGCGTGCAGAATCGACTTGTGACAGTTGCGGTCGACGACGACGATGTCGCCCGGCGCTACCGTGGCGTGCCAAACGATCTTGTTCGAAGTCGACGTGCCGTTCGTCACGAAGAAAAGGTGATCCGCGCTGAAGATCCGCGCCGCGTTGCGCTCGGACGCCGCCACGGGGCCGATGTGATCGAGCAGCTGGCCTAGTTCGTCGACGGCATTGCAGACGTCAGCCCGCAGCATGTTCTCGCCGAAGAACTGATGGAACATTTGCCCGAGCGGGCTTTTCAGGAAGGCGACGCCGCCCGAATGGCCGGGACAGTGCCACGAATACGAGCCTTCGTCGGCGTACTTGACGAGTTCCTTGAAGAACGGCGGCGACAGCGAATCGAGGTAGACCTTGGCCTCGCGCACGATATGACGCGCAACGAACTCGGGCGTGTCCTCGAACATGTGAATGAATCCGTGCAGCTCACGCAGGATGTCGTTCGGCAGGTGGCGCGAGGTGCGCGTCTCGCCATACAGAAAAATAGGAATGTCGGCGTTGCGTCGCCGCACTTCCTGGACGAAAGCGCGCAACTCGATGATGGCCGTCGCCAGCTCGGGCAGCTCACCGTCGTGGCCCGTTTCACCGAGCATCAGTTCGTCGTCGTCGAGCGACAGAATGAAGCACGAAGCACGGCTCGACTGCTGCGCAAACGACGTCAGATCGCCGTAGCTCGTCAGCCCCAGCACCTCGACGCCCTCCCCCTGAATCGCCTCCGCGAGGGCCCGGATACCGGAACCCGAGATGTTCTCGGAGCGAAAGTCTTCGTCGATGATGACGACAGGGAAACGAAACTTCATTGACGAATCTCCAAAAGCAAGGACCGCTGGCCCGGTTTGAAGCTCCGTGCCGAGCGGTCGCTCGAAAAACCCACAGTTTCCTGGTGCTAGCGTTAAGGCGTGATGACGGCCGTCACGTCTTGGGCAGCGTGACCCCGTGCTGCCCCTGATACTTGCCGCCGCGGTCCGCATAAGACACTTCGCACACCTCGTCGCTTTCAAAAAAGAGCACCTGCGCAACGCCTTCGTTCGCGTAGATTTTCGCCGGTAGCGGAGTCGTGTTCGAGAACTCGAGCGTGACGTAGCCCTCCCACTCAGGCTCGAACGGCGTAACGTTCACGATGATGCCGCAACGCGCATACGTCGATTTGCCCAGGCAGACAGTCAGCACGGTGCGCGGAATGCGGAAATATTCCACCGTGCGCGCGAGTGCGAACGAGTTCGGCGGAATGATGCAAACGTCGCCTTTGAAGTCGACAAACGATTTCTCGTCGAAGTTTTTGGGGTCGACGATCGTCGAGTTGATGTTCGTGAAGATCTTGAACTCGTCGGCGCAGCGAATATCGTACCCGTAGCTCGACGTGCCGAAGCTCACGATCCTGCGTCCGTCGTCCGACGTGCGCACTTGGTCGCTCACGAACGGCTCGATCATGTTGTGCTCTTCGGCCATGCGCCGAATCCACTTGTCCGATTTGATGCTCATAAATTGACGTTGGCTACTTTTTTCGTTCGTGCGCCGCGAACTATTGCCGTATGGTGCCGCACGACAGCGCCGCGCCAGCGCTGTGATCGGGAAAGGCCGGATCGCTCGGCTCGCGATGGATCAACACCGAGCGGCCGATCACGGAGCGCACGCCGTCGAGCGAGAGGTCTGGCGCGACGATGAAGCCCGTCGCGACGCCTGTCGCGTCCGCATGAATGTTGCCGAGATCGCCTTCGACGCGCACGCCCGAGCGCAGCCTGGAGGCGGCCGGCGCAAACACCGCGCCGGCACTCGAGCCGTCGGCTGCATTGCAATCGCCCCGCTCGTGCACTTGCAGCGCGTGGTCACTGTTCGGCGGCAAGCCGACGAGGTTGTAGGTCACCTGCACGCCGTCGTCACGCTCGACCAGCGCGACGGTGCCGTGCGCCGTGTTGCCGACGGTCGGAAGCAGTTGCGCATTCGCGCGCTTTTCTGGGGGGGCGAAAAAAGCGGTGCAGCCGCCAAGCCCCGCGCCCGTCAAGCCTAGCAGGCTGACGCAAGCGAGGACGCTCATTATGCGTGCGCACCGCCCGCCGGTTCGTTGACTCATGCGATCCTCAATGCCGACCGTACCCCCTCGTCTCATAAAGGGGCCGGAATCCCGGACTTAAGCGAAGGCGACATAATACCGCGATGCGCGCGGCGCGCGGCAGCACCATCTGCCGGCCGGCGAATTGAGCGAGGCGCTCGCGCGCCCCGCGCCCACGTTTTACGTGTTCTGGACGACGATGTTCGGGAACTTGGAAGTCATATCGCGTGCGCGCTCGGCGACGTGAATCGCCACCTTGCGCGCAATTTCGCGATACATCACGGAGACGCGCCCGTCCGGATCGGCGGCGACGGTCGGCTTTCCACTGTCGGCCTGCTCGCGGATCGACATGTCGAGCGGCAGGCTCCCCAGCATCTCCACACCGTAGTCACGCGACATGCGCTCGGCGCCGCCCACGCCAAAAATAGGCTCGGCATGTCCGCAGTTCGAGCAGATGTGGATGCTCATGTTCTCGACGATGCCGAGAATCGGCACGCCCACCTTCTCGAACATCTTGAGGCCCTTCTTGGCGTCGATGAGCGCGATGTCCTGCGGCGTCGTGACGATGACAGCCCCCGTCACCGGCACCCGCTGCGCAAGCGTGAGCTGAATGTCGCCCGTGCCCGGCGGCATGTCCACAATCAAATAATCGAGGTCCTGCCAGTTCGTCTGCCGCAGCAGCTGCTCCAGCGCCGACGTCACCATGGGCCCGCGCCAGACCATCGGATTGTCCTCTTCGATGAGGAAGCCGATCGAATTGGCCTGCAAACCATGGCCAATCAGCGGATTCATCGACTTGTCGTCAGGCGACTCGGGCCGGCCGTGGATGCCGAGCATCGTCGGCACTGACGGCCCGTAAATGTCGGCGTCGAGCAGCCCGACTGACGCGCCTTCTGCCGCCAGTGCCAGCGCCAGATTGACGGCCGTGGTGCTCTTGCCGACGCCGCCCTTACCGGAGGCGACGGCGATGATGTTCTTGACGTTCGGCAGCAGCTTCACGCCCCGCTGCACGGTGTGCGCCACGATCGACTGCGAGATCGCAATCTCCGCGCGTTCCACACCGGGCACTTTCAGCAGTTCGCCCTCGATAAGCGCGGAGAGCGCATCGAACTGGCTCTTCGCCGGATAGCCGAGGACGACTTCGGCGCGGACCGTCGCACCGTCGACAACGACGTTCCTCACGCCTTTCGCTGCCGCGAACGGACGGCCCGTATTGGGGTCCGTGACGGCCGCAAATGCGGCGTCCACCAAGGCCCGATCAATGCTCATTGAGACGACTCCAGAAGGGAAACGGCTTGCGGCGAGATGTCAGCACGGCCGCCTTGGTCAACGCGTCGGCGGCCCTGCCCGCTCACCGGAAGCGGGAAAGTAAAAGGGATCTGCTGCTCGCCGATGCCAAAAGACCGTACCGAAAGGCACGTTCGCCCCCTCAAAACTGTGGGGCCGCATCGGACTGCACAGACGCTATTGTAGTAGCTCGCGGCTTTGTCGTCGGAAGACACTGCGCGCGGCGCGGCTTATGGCGAAATCGGGAGGGCGCGCGCGTCCGGCGCATCGCCGCGAAAGCATGTTGCAAAGAGCAAGTCCGCCGTTCCAAGACGATTTCAACAAGGACCGACAAAATGCATGCAAAAACCATGACTCGTATGGGTGCTTTAGCCGTAGCTGCGGCGATCGTTGCCGGGTGCGCCACACAGCAAGGGACGAATACCGCAGCCGGCGCAGGCGTCGGCGGTGTCGCG
Source organism: Trinickia sp. (assembly GCF_035492435.1). Taxonomy (GTDB): domain Bacteria; phylum Pseudomonadota; class Gammaproteobacteria; order Burkholderiales; family Burkholderiaceae; genus Trinickia. The sequence continues at coordinate 14,608 of NZ_DATJJF010000105.1, read as the reverse complement.
GGCGCGCTGATTGGCGATCTCGTCGGCGGTAAGCAGGGAGCCGAGATCGGAGCTCTCTCGGGCGCAGCAACGGGCGCTACAGCGGGCCACTTCTGGCAGGACATCAGCAGCTCGCTGTTTGGTAGCGATTCGGCCAGTAATCCCGGCGTGCAAGCTAGTCAGCAAACCGACGGCTCGCTCAGATTGAACCTTCCCAGCGACCTCTCATTCTCAAAGGGCAGCGCTGCCCTCAAACCGTCGGCAGGCGCTTTCCTCGATAAGATCGGGCAACAGCTAATGCAAAACCCCGGTATCACTGCACAGGTCAACGGCTATACCGACAACACGGGCAGCCGAGCGCTTAACCAGACGCTTTCGCAGAAGCGCGCCTCCGCAGTGGCCAAATACCTGGCTGGTTACCTGAATGGTCACGGTGTTTCGCCGGCCGGCCGAATTTCCGCACAAGGTTTTGGCGAAGACAAATCGATTGCAAGCAACGATACCGACTTCGGCCGCAAGGAGAACCGACGCGTCGAGATCATTCTGCATGCGCCGCAGCAGTCGGCCCAGCAGGCCCAGCAGCAAGGCTCCCGGTAACTCGCATCAACAAGTCAGTCGGTGCGCACGCACGCAACTATGCCGGCACACCCTCGGCGCTTGTCTCGCTTGCCCTGACCTCGCGTCAGGAAGCGCCGGGGGGCCGAATAGCAAGCCAACTTCATGGGTAAACTCGGCCCTGAAAGACGAGGCTTGTCGGGCATCGGGTCAGCTAGTCGCCAAGCCGGATTGCCCCGCAGCTTGCATTACCTTCTGCACGTAGGTCTGGTCGCCGGTGCCAGCGGGCGTGGAGTTCAGGTTGTTGAGGTCGACGCCGTTCGGGCCAGAGTTGTACGCGCGTAGCGCGGCTTCAATGTTGCCGCCAAACTGTTTGTCGAGTGCCTCCATGTACTTCGCACCGGCCATGATGGTGTCAGCTGGGTTCGAAATATCACCGCCGCCGTATTCCTTGAACTCGTTGGGGCCGAGCTGCATTAGGCCCCCGCCGGGGGTGCTCGCTATCCCCTTGGATTCCTGCCAGATTTGCCCCGCAAATAATGCCGGGAGGTATGCCGGTGACTTGCGAGGCCGCCATGATCTGACTTTTGTACGTGGTTGCGACTTGCGACGGTGTCATGTCGCCGCCAGATGACGGCGGCGCCGTCGTGGTCAACCTTACCCCGCCGGGCGAGCCCGCGCCGACGCCACCAACGGGGATGCCCAATCCGCCGCCGGACGAACCTCCGTTCGTTTGACTCATTATCTGCAGCAAATCCTTGAGCAATTCCTGGATAAGCTGCTGGAATTGATCATTGTCCACGCCGCCCCCACTGCCATTCTCAGGCACATAAGAGAACGTGGCCCCGGAAACGGCCGTCGTAAACTTGTTTCTTCTCCGTTGTCGGATGACGTTTGTGTCTCGTTGCGAGGGATGACTTCAAAACGCGTTATTGCATGATTAAACATATCTCGGACAGGCGCCAAGCGGGTGCGGGCAACACGAAGCTTCCGGCGAATTGGCGAAGCATTCAGTGGGCAGGTTGTGAAATTCGACTGCGGACAAGGCACTCCCAAGCGCTTTAATGCGACTCAAGATGCATGACTGGACGCGCGAAAGGGAGAGGGACGAAGTTCGGAGGGGTAACGGGACGAATCCAACGCGGCAAATCCGCGACGGGAAACAAGTCGAAAAAATTTCGAACTTGCGGGCAAATCGGCTGTCACTACATTCGGTGCGTGGCTGGCCTTAGCCGCTGCGTCACCATTCTCCTCTTGTCGTTGTTGCTCCGGGGCAGACGCCCCGGTTTTTTTTGCCCGCGTTTGCCCGCAGCCGGCGAGACTCGCCGCATCGGCAAAACCATCACGCGAGGGAAGCCGCCTCGCCCGCACGCGCGCCCTCGATGGTTAGCCATCCAGCCCAGCTCCCCGCCCGCCATTTGCCGCCTGGCGCCTGTTAAAATCGGCCCTTTCCCCATTGCTCCGGCAGTCGCCCCGAAACTCTGATGACTTCTCCCGCCACTGCTCCCGTCGCCGACACCGGCGCGCTGTCCACCGAAGCCAGCGCGTCCACGCTGAATCCGGTCCCGCGCCATGCGCGCCGGATCCTCGTCACCTCTGCGCTGCCCTACGCCAACGGTCAGATCCACCTTGGCCACATGGTCGAACATGTCCAGACCGATATCTGGGTGCGCGCGCTGCGGATGCACGGCCACGAGGTCTATTACGTCTGCGCTGACGACGCCCATGGCACCCCCATCATGCTGAGTGCCGAAAAAGAGGGCATCGCGCCGAAGGCATTGATCGAGCGGGTCTGGCGCGAACACACGCGCGATTTCGACAGCTTCCACATCTCCTACGACAATTATTATTCGACCGATTCCGACGAAAACCGCGAGCTGTCGGCGTCGATCTACCTGGCGTTGAAGGAAGCGGGGTTCATCGATACACGCGAGATCGAGCAGGCCTACGACCCGGTCAAGGAAATGTTTTTGCCGGATCGCTTCATCAAGGGCGAATGTCCGAAATGCGGCGCGAAAGATCAGTACGGTGACAGCTGTGAAGTGTGCGGCTCCACCTACCAGCCTACCGAGCTCGCCAACCCGTATTCGGTCGTATCAGGCGCCGCGCCCGTGCGTCGCAGCTCGACGCACCACTTCTTCCGACTCTCCGATCCGCGCTGTGAAACCTTCCTGCGCGGCTGGGTGGGCGGACTGGCGCAGCCGGAAGCCACGAACAAGATGCGCGAATGGCTCGGCGAGTCGGGCGAGGCCAAACTTGCCGACTGGGATATTTCGCGCGACGCGCCCTATTTCGGCTTCGAGATTCCGGGTGCGCCCGGCAAGTACTTCTATGTCTGGCTCGATGCGCCGGTCGGCTACTACGCGAGCTTCAAGCATCTCGCTGCGCGCCTTGGGCTCGATTTCGAAAGCTGGGTCGGCAAAGAGTCCGATGCCGAGCAATACCATTTCATCGGCAAGGACATCCTTTACTTCCACACGCTCTTTTGGCCGGCCATGCTCGAGTTCTCAGGCCACCGCACGCCTACGAACGTGTTCGCGCACGGCTTTTTGACGGTCGACGGCGCGAAGATGTCCAAGTCGCGTGGCACGTTCATTACGGCGCGCAGCTATATCGAAACGGGTTTGAATCCCGAATGGCTGCGGTACTACTTTGCGGCGAAGCTGAACGCGACGATGGAAGACATCGACCTCAACTTCGACGATTTCCAAGCGCGCGTGAATAGCGACATCGTCGGCAAGTACGTCAATATCGCCAGCCGCGCCGCAGGGTTCTTGCTCAAGCGTTTCGACGGCCGAGTAGAGGACGGCGCGATGCGCCATCCACTGCTCGACACGCTACGTACAGCGCTGCCGCAAATCGCCGCGCACTACGAGGCGCGTGAGTACGGTCGGGCGATGCGCCAGACGATGGAGCTTGCCGACGCCGTCAACGTGTATGTCGATGCGGCGAAGCCATGGGATCAAGCCAAGGATCCTGCCAACGCCGCCGCACTGCATGAGACGGTGAGCGTCAGCATCGAGGCGTTCCGACTGCTTTCGATTGCGCTCAAGCCTGTGATGCCTGCCCTGGCCGAGAACGTCGAGGCGTTCCTCGGCGTGGCACCACTCACCTGGGCCGATGCCGAGCGGCCGCTCTCATCGGCTCACCCGATCAACGCGTACAAGCACCTCATGACGCGCGTGGACCCAAAGCAAATCGAGGCACTCGTTGCAGCGAACCGCCAAAGCCTGCTGCCGTCCGAGCAGGCACAGGCGGCCGGCAGCGCCAAGGCTGGGGCCAGTGCGCCCGCGGCGGCAGGTAAGCGCGAAAAATCGGCGCAAGCGAGCGACGCGAGCGACAACACGGTCATCAGCATCGACGATTTCGCGAAAGTCGATCTGCGGGTCGCGCTCATCGTCGATTGCAAGGCCGTGGACGGATCGGACAAGCTGCTGCAGCTCACGCTTGATATCGGCGAAGAGAAAACGCGCAACGTGTTCTCGGGCATCAAATCGGCTTATCGGCCTGAAGATCTGGTCGGCAAGCTAACGGTGATGGTCGCCAACCTCGCCCCGCGCAAGATGAAGTTCGGACTCTCCGAAGGCATGGTGCTCGCAGCATCGGCAGCCGACGAAAAGGCCGAGCCCGGGCTTTATATCCTCGAGCCGCATAGCGGCGCCAAACCCGGCATGCGCGTACGCTGATTGATGGGCATAGCCACTGAGCACCGTTTCCGGTGCTCAGTGGGCAGCATTGACCGCCCGCCCCATGTCGCTTTTATCGTATCCGCTTTCCTAGCCGCGCCACGATCAGCACCAAGCCTAAAAGCTGTCGAAACGGCGGATGAAGCTGATGTCCACGCCCTGGAACGTCCCGCCGTAGACCAAGATGGACCAGAATCGCGATAGATTGATCGTCGCCTTGAAGGCATTGTTCGACGACTCCAAGCCCTGCTCATAGCCGAGCACGAGCCGCTCTGTGATCGCCTTTGAGATCAACACGACCTGGGGATCCGTCAAGCCGACGTCGCTTCGCCCCACCGAGAACTCATCCAGTCCGATTGTCTGCGCAACGCGCTTGCCCGTTGCACTGCCGAGCAACGCGAGCGCCGTCGTCATCGTGCTTTGCTGGCCCGGGTTGATGCCTTGATCGGTGCCGTGGCCAAACAGCAGCCACGAAAGCTTCTCGTCATCGGAAACGTTCGGCTCCGAGACCAGCTTCGCCACCGGGGCGTTCACGGTTCCCGTCACCTGCACGCCGGCTTCCACGTCCTGATTGCGCCGCATCGCGAGAATGTTGATGCCGGGATTGGTCGCAGGACCATTGAACGTGAAGTAGCCGTTTTCGATCGCGAGCTTGCGGCCAAACGTCGTGTAGGTCGAGCCCTCGGTGACGCGCACATTGCCGTTTGCCATCAAGCGCTTACCCGGCGCCGTAAGCACCGTCACTGTGCCGAGCAGCCCCAGGTCCGCTCCCCGGCCGTGAAAACGGAATTTCTCGCCAAGGTCGATCTCGATGTCGGTACGCGGCGCAAAGCGGCTGGCAGGTCGATCCGCCGCCTCTTGCTGCGGGGGTGTCTCGCGCACGAAGCCGTTGTCGCGCACGATGACGACATCGTCGGAGAGGCTCGGCGCGGGCTGCTCGGGCATGTCGAACAGGGCTTGGTCTACGCGGAACTTGCCGTTGATGTCGAGGCCGCCCGCCTCGCCGGCATTGGCCACCGTGGCGCTCCCCGACAGCGAGAGACGGCGATCGGGAGCCGCGAACAGTTCGAGCTTGTCGGCAACGATTTGTGCCGTGAGATCCGGCTCGGCACGATCGAGCCGGATCTGGCCCTTCGCACGCAGTGTGCCATCGCCGCCATGGAATTCGACGTGCTGAAAGTCGACGAGATTGTCCGACAACGCCACGCGGACGACGCCATCTTTCAATTGCAGGCCTTGGTCCACGAGCGTTGCGGAAAGGCTATCGCCCGTGAGCGAGCCCGAAACGGCCGGGCTTGCCATCGTGCCGGCGACGGCCACCTTCAGCGCGAGGCTTCCTTCAAGCAGATAGCGCGGGCCCAAAAGAGCCCCCGTCGTCGTCAGAGAGGGCACGTCGGCGCTCAACGCGCCGGCAAGTGGCGCATCGGCCGCCACGCCCAGCAAGCCACCCCGCGAGGCGTCGGGCGTGAGCGGCACACCCACGTTCGCGTCGGCCGTGCCGACGCGGTTCGCCTCGGCGTGAAGTTTTGCCGCGAGCCGCTTCCCGCCTTCGACTGAAGCACTCCCACCGAACGCCGTGATGCCGAGCGGCACGAAACTGCCCTGTCCGGCATCGACCGAAATGTCGCCGCTCACGCGATTGAATTGCAGAGAGCCGCTCGCCATGCGGGCCAGCTCGAAATTCCAGTCACCCGCCAAGACGAGATCGCTTCTGACGGGCAATGGTGTGCCCGTCAGCGCCTCGCGCAGCGTCAGCAGGCGGCCGAGCGATAAGTTCGTCGCCGTGCCCCCCGAGCGCAATGCGCCGTGATCGTAGGCAAACGATTTCAGGTCGAGCTGTGCCCCTTCGAGCAGGACCTGCGTCGCGCCGAGTGTCAGGGATTCGCGTGCGGCCTTTATGACGAGCGGTGTCTTGAGCGCCAGTGCCGGCATGCCGCGGTTTTCGAGGCGCGTGACAGTGCCCTCCCAGCGCGGGCCGGCCGGTGTGTCGGCGAGGCCGCCCGTCGCGGCAAGCGTCAGGTCGATGGGCCGGCCATGGATCGCTCCCTTGCCGCTCAAGTCGAAACTGTGCTTCGCGCGCGTTCCGCTCACTCGCGCCGATACAGTCGCGAGATCGGCCAAGCTCGTATGCAGATCACGGACCTCCGTCGTGAACTCGATCGCACCGGTCGCACCCGCGTGCATCGACGCGCGGCCGGAGGCGGAGCCGACGCGCATCGCGCCCAATGCGACGCCTTGCGCGGAATAGGACAACGTCACCTCCGGTTGAGCGAGTGAGCCCGTCAAATCGCCGTCGGCAACAATCTTGCCGGCCAGGCCGTAGCCCAAGCGATCGAGCTGCGGCGCGGCAAGATGAAACCGCAGCCGGTCGCCCCGCGCGCCAAAGCTGCCATGCAATTCGACGTCGTTGCCCGCGATCGATAGCACCGCGTCGCTCGGCAACAGCCGGGCGCCCGCCACTTGGAGCCTGCCCGAACCGCTCAGTGGGTAGCCGCCATAGACGCTGTTGCCAAGCGTGAAACGCAGTAGGGTCGTAAATTCCGGCGCAAACGCGCCCGCTACCGCAAGCGTCCCAGACACTCGAGCCTCTTGCAGCGCCACCCCTTGAAATCCTTTCGCCGGCGACGTTTTTGGAGGTGCCATCAGCAAGCGCGGATCAAAATCGGTCAACGCCGCGTGCACGTCGTAAGTTCGTCGTGCGTCGCGTGCGAACGTGCCGTTTAGCTCGATGCGCCCCGCCCCCGCACGTACTTGCACGCCTTGTAAGGCGATTCTGGCTCGGTCCGATGTGATCGATGCGCGCGCGCCGAGACCTGCACGCTTATCGGCCAGATCGAATTGGACCGTTTGACTGTCACCCTCGAGCGACATGACGATGGGGCCGTCGAACGCCGTGGGCCGGATGTAGGGGGTTAAGGTGCTCACATCAAGGCCCGTCGCTTGGAGATTGATGCGGCCGTGCTCCCGGGCGAGCGTGCCGCCTCCGGAGAGGATCGCATCGTGCACCAGCCGCAATCGCAGGTCATCGATGTGCGCTTCGCGTGCGTCGAGCCGAATCCGGGCATGCCCATCGACGAGGGGCAGCAACTTCGCTTCGAGCGTGCCGGCCTTCGCATTGACGATCGATACGGTCCCCGCGACAACGAGCGGCTCGCCCATCGGGGCCGACACAGGCGCGAGTTGCGCCTTGAGTGCAAGGTCGGCAGACGGCGCACCCGCACTGAACGCTTGCGGATTGACGTGATCGAACGAAAGCATTGCGCGCTTCAGTGGCACAGCCGCAAACGGCGTGGCCTCGACGTGCGCGCTGCCAGCGAGTTTGAAGCCGCTGGCCTCGAGCTCGGCCGTGAGCGATTCAAGCGTGCCCGACATGCGCATGCGCACGTGCACGGGCTCGTCGGCAACCTTCCCGCCATACGTTGCGTCACCGGCCAAGGCGAACGGCCTCGCACCGTCGAGCGACAGGTGCGCAGTGACGGCGCCATACGGCGTGTCCAGGCTGTCGAGCACCAGCGTATGGTGCCGGCCGTCACTGCGTGCGTGCAGCCGCAGATGATTGAATTCGGTAGCACCGGTGCCGGCAGCGTCATGCACGCGCAGCGTATCGATCGCGAGCGACTGGACGCGCAGTTGCAGCGGCAGTTGAAGACTTGTCGGCAGCTTGAGCGGCGCATGCGCGGTCTGCGACGGCGCTAGCCGCGCGTCGATCGTACCCGCGTGCAATTCGTCGATCGTCAAACGCAATGGCGAAAGTGTGAGCGCCCACCGCCCGGCGATGCGGTCGATATGGATGTCGGTTCCGGCGGGTGCGCCGGATTCCGCAGCGGCTTGCGTCCGTGATGCGGAAGCAGCGCTGGCCCCAGCGGCAGCGGACGCGCCAGCCGTCGTCGAGCCGCCTGCCGCAGCGGAGAGGCTCGCCGTGACAGGGCCGCCCACGCCAACGGATGCGCCGGCCGGAGCAGGACTGCCGGCGGGACCTCCACTGACTGGGACCGGAGCGCTACTGGCTGTTGCAGGAGGGCCGCTGGCTGTGGCAGGAGATCTGCCTGCTCGGGCAAGTCCACTTGCCGCAAGTGGACCATCCGCTGTGGCGGAGCCGTCCGATGTTGTGGCCGGTCGGCCGGAATTGGCCGTGTTGCCTCGCCAACGCACGTCGACAACCTCGACGCCGGTCGCGAATGTGCCGCTCACCCATGTCCCCGACAGTCGCCCATCCGAGAGCGCCACCGCCGCACGCCAAACGAGGTGTGTGCCGCGCTCGGTCGTCAGCGCGCCGTAGGCGGCAAGTACCGCGACGATGATGAGAAGCAGCGAGGCGCTTGCTGTCCAGCCGATGACGCGCAGCACGCGGCGCCAAAGCTTGCGCGGCGGCACCGACGGACCCTTCGGCCCTTCCCCTGTCGGTCCTGTCGGTCCTGTTGGTCCTGTCGGTCCGGCCGACCCCGTTGTCGGCCCGCTCGACAGCGGCGCGCGGTCATCGGACGGTGGGAGCGGCGAATGGTTGCTCATGCTCGGCCCGTCCTTTAAAAAGCGATGCCGAGCGTTAGATAAGGCCGCACGGCCTTGTCTTTCACTCCGTATGCGAGATCGACGTTAACCGGCCCGACAGGGCTGCGCCAGCGCACCCCAACGCCATAGCCCGGAAAGAATGTCCTCTCGTTCCACGTATCGGTCGCTGTGCCGATGTCGTAAAAGACGGCCGCGCCCCAGTCGCGCGAGAACCAATGCTGATATTCCGCCGATGCGGTGATGAGATACTTCGTAGGCAATACCGATCCGTCGACGTTATTGCCGATGCTCTGAAAGGCGTAACCTCGTACGGAGTTGGACCCGCCAGCGCGAAAGAGCAGCGACGCCGGAACACCACTGGAACTGCCGCTCGTGAAGACGCCACCGAACTCCGCCCGAAAAACCACCAAATCGCGCCTGCCGATCGGCACGAACTTCTGGCCGCGCGTGTAGACGCGTGCGAACGTTTGATCGGCAAGCACTCCTTTGATGGCAAATCCCGCTTCGACATGCAGCACAGTGCCTGAACGTGGAAAAAGCAAATCGTCAACATCGCGCCTCGTCCACGACCATTGAGGCACGAGCGCACGGCTCGTCGTCGGCCCCACCGCATTTTGGTCGAGCCGATCGTTGTAATACTGGATCGAATAGCTGTAATCGATGAACTGTGCCGTGCGCCTGCGCTGTACACCCGCGCGGGCGCTATAGATGCGCGTGCCGGACACGTCGGTGTTCGTGTACGAGGCCAGTACGCTGTTGACCCAGCCGCGCTCGCCGGGCGGCATTGAAAGCTCGAGCTGTCCGTACTGCTGAATCTGATCGAGCCGCCCTTGCACCGAAAAAGGCCAAGCCGCGCCAAACGTATTCAGATACGTGTACGCACCCTGGATGTGCGCACCTGTGTCGGTCGCATACCCGACTCCGCCGCGTACGCTGTGGAACTGATATTCGCTCACCTTGACGTGGATCGGCGTTTCGTTGGGCCGGGACGCATCGTTGTCGAGATCGATCGCAACGCTCGCGTAGTACGGCGTATTCTGCAATTGGCGCTGCAACTCGCTGACGCGCTCGACGCTATACGGCTCGCCGATGGAAAGCGGATTGACGTTCGTGACGATCCAGCCGGGATAACGACGCACGCCCGATACGTCGAGTGGCCCCAGCGTGAACGTCGGGCCACTCGCAAAGGTGACCGAAAGCGCCGCCGTCTTTCGTCGCGGATCGATACGCACCTCCGAGCGGACGATGCTCGCGCCGAGGTAGCGCTGCGCCTGCAGCGCTTTCAGGGCCGCGCCCTTGGCGTCGTTCCAGCCCGTTTGCGTGAACGGATCCCCCACATGCAGCGAGAACGCGAAGCGGGCAGCGTTCTCGCGCGCGGGCGCCTCCGTGGTCACCGGCCCGTCGAACATGAGATCGATCGACGAAACCATCGTACGCGGCCCCGCGTCGACGTGGATGGTGACGTCCCGTTTGCCTTCAACGGTACGTACGTCCGTGCGCACGACGGGTGAGAAGTAGCCGTCGGTCGCAACGAGATCGCGCACCTGCTGCGGCGTCGCGGTGAGAAGAAACTCGAACTGATCGTCGGTGATGTCGTCCCGCTTGGCAAAGCGCGCGAGATCGAGATGCTGCTGGAGCAGCCTGCGAACCGGACGCGGCGCCTCGATGCGGATGTCGTACTTCGCGGCAGCGGGAACGGCGAGCGTCAGCAGCAGCCCGCCCATGGCAGCGCAAAACCATTCGCGCGTGCGGCGCACGCACGGCGGCAGCGGTGGTGCCTGCCCGACGAGGGTGCAAGCAGGCGGCAAGTCGATCGCTTCTCCCGGCAAACGGGACCTCCCGGCAACGTTGATTGGCGACTGACGCTTGCACGCTTTCGGCCAATGGCGCGGCCGCGGCCCAACACGCGGTGCCGTATTCCCGGCAAGCAAACCGGCGAGCGCGTTCATTTCACCACAACCAATCGCGCCACGGATGCAACAATGCCGGCTGCGGGCATACAGAGGCGTGCGCGGGCGCACAGGCAGTCGCACAGGCGAGAAGCGCGCGGCCAAGGCGTTGCGCGCCGTCGTGAAAGCTTCGACGACGGGGCCCACGCGATGTTCCTCCCCGATGCGCATGCGCTAGAATCGCGAATTGTCGGCGGCCTCGCGAAAGTCGCCGTGTCGGCCCAATTATGAACATCCGTTGCGCAATCGGCTTCTTCTGCCCCTACTTTTGAGACCGTAGAACCATGTATGAGTCGGACATTACGAAGTTTCTCAGTGAATTGAAGCAGCAGCGGCCGACGCTCGAAGAGGAGCAGCGGCGTGGCCGTGCCCTCTTGTGGGACAAAGAGCCGGTCGATATGGATGAACGCACGCGCCAGCAGGCTTCTCGCGTTGGGCAGACGCCTTACGTCTACTACCAGAACTTCGGAGCGTGAGCACTGCCGATGAGGCCGCTCGCTCGCTCGCATCGCAAGCGGCGCTGAGCGCGCCAGCCACCGATACGACGCCCGACACCGTCGACGGCGTGGCGTTCGCTCGCCTTTACGGCGAGCCGCTCTTCAAGGTGCCGCAGGACCTGTATATCCCGCCGGACGCGCTCGAGGTGTTTCTGGAGACGTTCGAGGGCCCACTCGATTTGCTGCTTTATCTGATCCGCAAGCAGAACTTCAACGTCCTCGACATTCCGATGGCCGATGTCACGGCGCAATACCTCGGCTATGTCGAGGAATTGCGGAAGACGAACCTGGAGCTGGCCTCAGAATATCTGCTGATGGCGGCGATGCTGATCGAGATCAAATCGCGCATGCTGCTGCCGATCAAGCGGGTCGACTCGGGCGATGAGCCCGAGGATCCGCGCGCCGAGCTCGTGCGACGGCTGCTCGAGTACGAGCGCATGAAGCTTGCGGCGCAGCGGATCGACCAGCTGCCTCAGCTTGGACGCGATTTCCTGCGCGCGCAAGTCTATATCGAGCAGAGCATTGCGCCGCGTCTTGTGGACGTGTCGGCCGATGATCTGCGCGCCGCTTGGGCCGACGTCCTCAAACGCGCCAAGCTCGTTGCGCACCACAAGATCTCGCGCGAGGAGCTATCGGTTCGCGAGCACATGAGTCTGATCCTGCGGCGGCTACAGAACGTGCGTTTCATGGAGTTCTCGGAGCTCTTCGATGTATCGCGAGGCGTGCCTGTCGTCGTCGTCAACTTCATCGCCATGCTCGAGCTGTCGCGCGAATCGCTGATCGAGATCACGCAGGCCGAACCGTTCGCGCCGATTTATGTGCGGCTCGCCTATTTGCCTGCATAAGCGTGCTGACACATTCCATGCAGCCAGCGCCCGTGCGCCGGCGCCTCTCGATGCCCCTGCGACTGAACAAATCCACTACAATCTGCGCGCTTCGAAAACCGCTCGCGCGAAACGCGCTTGAGACCAGTCCAACATGAAAGTCATCAGCTCCATCCAGGAATTGCGCGATCAAATGCGCGGCCAGAACCGGACGGCCTTCGTGCCGACGATGGGCAACCTTCACGAAGGGCACCTATCGCTGATGCGGCTTGCGCGCCAGCACGGGGACCCCGTCGTCGCGAGCATCTTCGTCAATCGTCTGCAGTTTGGCCCTGCCGAGGACTTCGACAAGTACCCTCGCACCCTTGAGGCCGACATCGAGAAGCTCGAAAAGGAAAACGTCTACGTGCTCTTTGCGCCGACCGAGCGCGACTTGTATCCCGAGCCGCAGGAGTACCGCGTGCAACCGCCGCAAAACCTCGGTGACATCCTCGAAGGCGAATTCCGTCCCGGCTTTTTTGCAGGCGTCTGCACGGTCGTCATGAAGCTGATGGCCTGCGTACAGCCGCGCGTGGCCGTCTTTGGCAAGAAGGACTACCAGCAGCTCATGATCGTGCGGCAGATGTGCCACCAGTTTGCGCTGCAGACCGACATCATCGCCGCCGAGACGGTACGCGACGCCGACGGCCTTGCGCTCAGTTCGCGCAACCGCTACTTGAGCGATGTCGAGCGGCAGCAGGCGCCTCTCTTGGCAGCGACGCTCGCAAGCGTGCGCGAAGCGGTGCTCGCCGGCGAGCGTGATTTCGGCAAGCTGGAGCGCGATGCGCTGGAAAACCTCGCCGCGCACGGCTGGAAACCCGACTACGTGGCGATTCGCAAGCGTTCGACGCTGCTCGCACCAGCGGCTCACGAGGCCGAGGCGCCGCTCGTCGTGGTCGCCGCAGCCAAGCTCGGCGCCACACGTCTCATCGACAATTTGGAGATTTAAGGCGAACGCGCGAGGGATTGACCGCGCTATTTGCCTTGGAGGAAACGACCATGCAGCGTCACATGCTCAAATCGAAGATTCACCGTGCTGTCGTCACGCACTGCGAACTTCACTACGAAGGTTCCTGCGCGATCGACGAGGACTTGCTCGAGGCCGCGAACATCGTCGAAAACGAGCGCATCGATATCTGGAACGTCAACAACGGCGAGCGCTTCTCGACGTATGCCATTCGCGGTCAGCGCGGCAGCGGGATGATTTCGCTGAACGGCTCGGCCGCGCGCCGTGCCCAACTGGGCGACCTCGTCATCATCGCCGCATTCGCGATGGTGGACGACGCTGAACTCAAGGCTGGCTGGGAGCCGAAGCTTGTGTTCGTCGACGAGCACAACAAGCAGAAAGGTCTGCGCGGACACGTGCCGGTGCAGAGCTGGACCTGACGTGTTGGCCGGCCTCGCTGTGGCCGGCGCTGCTTGGTCCGCGTGAGGCGCTGTGGCTTGCGGTAAGCGGCCTACGCTTGTAGGCCTGCCCAGGCTGTGAGTAGGCCGTCTGCGTTGCGCCTGTCGGCTAGGGGGCAAGCGTTCTTTCGGGGCGTTGGCAGCTATGAAGGCTGGCTACGCTCAGCGCGCTGACTTAGTCACCCAAGAGACGATCGGCTCCCACTGCTCGAGATCCTTTTCGACTCGACTCTTCGCCACGTCCCAGAGCGTCAGGCCATGGGCGGCCAGCTGCACGTAGTTTTGCGTATCGCGTAAATAGCCCAGCACTGGCAATTCGAGGCTTTCGACGAAACGATGCAGCTGCTCGGTCGAGCGCGTGCGTGCGTCCACGCGCATACCGACGACGCCGATTTCGATCGCCCCCTTGCGCACGGCCTTCTCCTTCGCCAGGCGCTCGAGAAATTGCTGGGTGGCCAGAATGTCGAACATCGACGGCTGCAGCGGCACGATCACCTTGTCAGCGAGCGAAATCGCGGCGGCCAGGCGCGAGCCGTGAATGCCAGCCGGCGTATCGACAACCGTACGATCGAGCCCTTTTGGCGGCTTGCCGGGCGCATCGGGATCGACGTTCCAACTCTCGATCATCGGCAGCCCATACGGCCGCAAGGTCAGCCAGGCATGCGCGGACTGCTGCTTGTCGAGATCCGCCAACGCCACCCATTCGCCACTCGCGGCAAAACAGCCCGCCAAGTTGGTCGATAACGTGCTCTTGCCGACCCCGCCCTTGGGGTTGGCCACTACGATCACCGTCATGAACACTCCCGCGTAAAAGGCCGCCCCGCGGCCGGTGTGCCCGCGTCGCTCACGCAAGGATGACGCATCGTGCTGACGAATGATATCGGTAAAACCGCCCGCTGCTCAAACTTGCGGTCGCAGTAAACGGTTTCACTCTCAGCAGAGGGGGCCGAAGGCGAGGGTCACAGAGGGCGGTTGCGAACCTCTAGCACCTCTATCCACCGCAAAAAGGGACATGCCTACTTTGCGTTGACAAACCTTGGCGGTCGCAACGGTACAATCGCGCGATGAAAACCATGCCGGATGTCACCTTCGTGCTCGGCGGCGCACGTTCGGGCAAAAGCCTTTACGCCGAGCGTCTCGCGCACGAGAGCGCAAGGCCTGTCACG
>NZ_DATJJF010000104.1:0-24595 GCF_035492435.1 Trinickia sp. | reverse complement strand
GCCAATTCGCGCATCGTATCGGTCGACAATGCGGGCATGTCACTTACGGACGACACGGTCGATACGGACGGCAAAGGGCTCGAAGCAATGCGCGATGCGTCGCAATGGCAGGACAACATCGTTTATTCCAACGCGACGCTCGAAAACAACGTACCCGTTCCGGCCGAAGGTCTCGTCGACCTGGATACGCGAGCAGGCGGCTCGATGCCGGTCATCGCGACGCGCGAAGGATGGCGGGTGCGTACCGTCGGCATGGTCGACATCGCCCGAGGGTCTAACGGTGTGCGCGGAGAGCAGATCTTCACGCTCGATCGCATCGAGGATGGCGAATCGGGAGAGAGCAGCGGCGAACAATCGTGAAGGGAGAGCCTACGCACTGTTAATCGTGACCATACCCCGTCTCGCCGCGCACCTTGCCACGAAACACCCAGTATGACCAGATGACATAGAGGATGAGGACCGGCAACACAAATGCTGTTCCGATCATGAGGAACTCGTGCGAAACTGGCGCCGCCGCTGCTTGCCAAAGCGTAGTCGACGGTGGCGCAATATACGGCCATAGGCTGATGACCAACCCCGAAAAAGACACGAAGAAAAGCCCGACGGAACAGACAAACGGCAGCAGTATGCGTTGGCTGCGCGCGCTGTGGACGAGCAGTGCGGCGAGTGCCAGCGTCACGATCGGCACCGGCGAGAAGAACACGATGTTCGGCCAACTGAACCAGCGATTCGCAATGCGTGGACTCATGAGCGGGGTCCAAAGGCTGACCGCGGCAATGAAGACGAAGACAAGTACCATCACCCGCTGCGCGACATGACGCGCCCACTGTTCGAGCTCCCCTTCCGTCTTCATGATGAGCCAAGTGGCACCCTGCAGCGTGTAGCCGGCAATAAGACCAAGACCCGTGAAGAGGGGGAACGGCGCGATCCAGTCCCAGCTCGTACCGATGAATCGGCCCTCGGCTTGGGTGAAGCCCTGGATGAACATCCCAAGCACGGTACCTTGCGCAAAGGTGGCGACGAGCGAACCTAAGCAAAACGCAATGTTCCATAGCCGCTTGTTCGCGCGCGGCACGTGTCGAAACTCGAAGGCGACACCGCGAAAGATCAGGCCCAGCAGCATGAACAACACCGGAAAGTAAACGGCCGGAATGGCGATCGCAAATGCCACGGGGAACACTGCCGCCAAGGCGATCCCGCCGAGCACGAGCCACGTTTCATTGAAGTCCCATACGGGCGAAATCGTCTCGACCATCAAGTCGCGATCGCGTTCGTTGGTACGCGCAAGAAAGAGAATGCCGACACCAAGGTCGAAGCCATCGAGCAGGATGTACATGAGCACGGAGAAGCCGAGTATGGCCGCCCACAGCGGGACGAGATCAAGCGCTTGCATCGTCGCCTCCGGCACCAGTTGGCGGCGCAGATGTTCCAGCGACCGTGTTCGATGCGTGGCTGACGGCTGAAAGTGGTCGGGCGCCGCGCTCTTTCGGCTCCAAGACCGCACGGTCCTCGTGGCCACCGGGGCCGATTTCGACAAGCCGCCTCATGAGAACCAGCCCCGTGCCAAAAATCACCAGATAGCTGACTACGTAGAGCGAAAACGAAAGCGCAACGTCGCTGGCGGTCAGTGAGGGTGTCACCGAATCGGCCGTTCGCATGAGGCCATACACAGTCCAGGGCTGGCGACCGACTTCCGTCGTGGTCCATCCCGCAATCACGGCGATGAAACCGAGCGGGATAGCAGCACGGCAAAGTAGAAGCCAAGTTCGGCTCGTATAGAGCCGATGTCCGCGCCACAGAACGAGCCCCCAAACGACGATGACAAACATGAGAACGGCAACGCCCACCATCACGCGGAAAGCGAAGAAGACGACGAAAACGGGGGGCTGCTCGTCGCGCGGCCACGCCTTAAGACCGACAACTAGCCCATTAGGATCATGCGTGAGGTAGATGCTTGCGAGAACGGGGATGGAGACTTCGAAACGATTGGTCTGCGCATCCTGGTCCGGAATGGCAAAGAGTGTGGCCGGGACGCGCCGGCCTGTTTCCCATAGGCCTTCCATCGCCGCAAGTTTCGCCGGCTGGTGCGCAAGCGTGTTGAGGCCATGGGCATCGCCGAGCGCGATTTGCAAGGGCACGGTGAACGCGAGAAAGACGAGCGACATTTTGATCATCAACCGGCTTTCCTCACGAGCACGTTCTTTCAGCAAATAATGTGCACCAACGCCCAATATGACGAATGCCGTCGTGACGAGAAAGGCTGTTACCGTATGTGAGAGCCGATACGGAAGCGATGGAGTAAAAATAATGGCCAGCATGCTATCGGGCACAAACTTGCCATTGATGAGGTGATAGCCGCGCGGCGTTTGCATCCAGCTATTGACCGCGAGGATCCAAAACGCAGAAAGCAGCGTGCCAAGCGCCACTAACACTGCGGATAACACATGCGCCCACTGAGGTACGAGCTTGCGGCCGAACAGCAGCACGCCGAGAAACGCGGATTCGAGAAAGAAAGCCGTCAACACTTCGTACGTCATCTGTGCGCCGATTGCGCTGGACGTCGCCGCCATAAAGCGGCTCCAGTTGGTGCCGAACTGAAACGGCATGACGATGCCCGACACCACGCCCATACCGAACGACACCGCAAAGATTCGTAGCCAGAAAGCCGACAACCTCCGGTAGACATCGCGTTTCGTAGCCCACCACAAGACCTCCAGTGTCGCTATGTAACAGGACAAGCCGACAGTAAAGGCAGGTAAAAGAATATGAAAAGCGACAACCCACGCGAATTGAAGCCGGGACAGGACGAGTGCGCTCATAGCAATGAGACATCAATAATGTGTAGGAAAAAACAGTGAGGTGCTCCGCGGGATTGCAGCAAAAGCAATACCGGGTCGCTGTTCTTTCAGCATTCGCCAGTCAATCTGCGTTTTCGAGCGGCGACGGAGCTAGTGCCGCGGCATGCTCCATCCGAACACACTGAGCGGCGATGGCAAGCTCGCCCACCGATTGCAGGCAGCCTCTTTTACATCCCATGGCGCGAGATTCGCCACTCATTATTTGTCACTTGCCTTGTAATCGCCCCTTCATCTCTCGCGTAATCCGTTGCTTGACGCGCCAGTATTCAGCCCACGGATCTACGCTCAGGGTGCCGAGCCGCTCGTGCACGTTGGCCACCGTCCACTGCGCACCGCCCGTGGTGCGCTCGAGCTCATCCCAGGTGAGCGGAACGGAGACCCCCATTCCGGGCCGTGCGCGAGGCGAGTAAGCGACGATCGTGCTTGAGCCGCGGTTGTTTCGCAAATAATCGATGAAAATTCGCCCGCGCCGATTTTGCGCACCCATCTTCGCACTGAATCGATCGGGCAACGTCGAGGCCATATGCTGCGCTGCCGCTTGCGAGAAATCCCTCAATTCATCCCAGCCCGCATGCCTTGCAAGCGGTACCACGACGTGAATTCCCTTTCCGCCGCTCGTTTTGCACCACGCTCGAAGACCAAGCTCCTCGAGCAGAGAGCGGGTCAATAATGCCGCCTCGATCATCCGCTCCCAGCCAAGCGCCGGATCAGGGTCCAGGTCGAACACAATGCGATCAGGCTTCTCCAGATTCGTCGCGACCGCGTTCCAACTATGCAGTTCCACTGTTCCCATTTGCGCGACACCGACGAGCGCGGCCATGCCCTCGATTGTCAGCAGCGGCGGATGTCCAGGATCCAGTCCTTCATGCTGCGTCACGTGCGGAATCTCGAGCCGGCTCGTATGCTTCTGGAAAAACAGCTCACCGTCAATTCCCTCGGGAGCACGCACGAGCGCAACCGGCCGTTCTTTCAAATGCGGCAGTATCCAGGGTGCCACGGCATGAAAGTAATGCACGAGGTCGATCTTCCGAAAACCTATCGACTTATCCATCACCCTGTCCGGATTGGAAATCCGAACCCCCTCGACAGTTTCGCTGACGGCGCCCTTGCGTGCGCGTCCGCTCGCCTTCGTTGCCGGGCCTCGATTCGAGCGGGAAGGCGCAGATTTATTTGGCTTTTGGGATGCAACACTGCCGGGAGTCTCATGTTCCATGTCGGCTCCTTTTCCCTGTAACTCCCGCACGATCTCCCGCGCGGGCTTGTCACGCCTCAGGCCGATGAACGACGCCTGGCGCACAATGCCTTCGCTCGTCCATTCCGAGAATTCACATTCCGCCACGAGCTCGGGCCGCACCCAATGAACCGGCGTGCGGCTACGCTCACTCGGCATCTCGGCGAACGGCATGCGTTTCGTTTCCCTTTCGTCGAGCGCTTGCTTGAGTGCGCCGAGCGTCTCTGTGTCAAACCCGGTTCCGACACGGCCGCAATAGCGCAGCTTTCCTTCTTCGTCGTAAACACCCAGCGCCAAGGCGCCGAAAGCGAGACGGCTTCCCGATGGCTCGGTATAGCCTCCAATGACGAACTCCTGCCGCCGGCGACACCGCAGCTTGACCCATGCCCTACTCCGCGTCGACACATAATGGCTATCGAGCCGCTTCCCGACGATGCCCTCCAGGCCCATCTTGCAGGCGCTTTGAAAAAGCGATTCGGCGTCGAGCGCGAAGTCCTCAGAAAACCGGACGATCTCGTCATCGGCCTTTTCGATCAGCGCCCGTAACAGCGCGCGTCGCTGAACGAGCGGAACCTTGCGCAGATCAAAGCCGTTGAGGTAGGGCAGATCAAACAGAAAAAAGACGATCGCCTGTGGCCGGTTCGCGTCGAACGCATTTTGCAAAGCCTGGAAGCTCGGGATGCCGCACGAATCGAGTACCGTTGCCTCGCCGTCGATCCACGCGCTTTGCACGTCGAGCTGCTCGAATGATTCGCACTGCTTACCAAAGTTCTTCGTCCAATCGAGTCCATTGCGCGTAAAAATGCGCACGGGCTTAACGTCATCCCGATCGATTCGCGTCAACATCCGATAACCGTCGACCTTGATCTCGTACGACCAATCATCGCCGTCGGGCGGCGTGTCGATAAGCGTCGCGAGCTGAGGTCGCAGCGCCTCAGGTATCGGCGCCTTGACGGCGCCCTCGATGCAGGGATTTGCGGCGAGAACGCGTAGCGATTCAGCGGTGCGCGTGGCGACGATATCAGGACGCCTCGTCTCCTTCGCACCCGCATGTAGCGCCTTTGCCGGAACGGCGAGCCGGCCCGCATCGCCCTTTACGGTGTCTTTCGTTTTGGCGCTCGATCGTTCAACCTTGTCATCGGCGCTGCTCGCGGAAACATTTTCCCCGTTGCCCGCCCTCGCAGTTCTACGCCTGCGCCTGCCATCCGTTGGCTGGGGTTGCTCGGCCATGACGCTGCCGGGCCGTTGCTCAATGATGTCGAACTCCGTTTCGCTGCGTGCATCCTCATCGCGCTCTTTGATCAGCAGCCATTGCTCCTTTTCGCCACTGCGCGCGCCGCTGTCCATGCCGCTACGGACGAGCGCCCAGCCGCCATGCAGCTTTTCACCATCCAACCGGAATTTCAGCCTGCCCGCTGCATACGCTTTGCGTGCCTCATTGATGCCGCCCACGGGCTCCCACTTACCCCGATCCCAAACAATGACAGTACCGGCGCCGTAATTGCCCTCGGGTATCTCGCCTTCAAACGATCCATACTCGAGCGGGTGATCTTCGACGTGTATCGCGAGCCTTTTGACGGAGGGATCGAGACTAGGGCCTTTGGGTACCGCCCACGAAACAAGCGTGCCGTCGAGCTCGAGACGAAAGTCGTAGTGCAACCGCCGCGCGTGATGTTCCTGGATCACAAATGAAAGTGCATGGCGCTCGCGCTTGGCCGCCGTCGTGCCCGCAGACGCGCTCGTTGGTTCGCCTGAAGGCTCCGGCGTCCTGTCGAAGCGGCGTTTTCGCTGGTAGACGTTAAGTTTTCCCGGCATCGTCGTCGCCTATTTTCATCGAACAGTTCATGCACGCGGGCGGCAAGACTATCAAGCCGCCGCATGCTTGCCTTTGCCTTTACCGCGCCCCAGACTGCGCTTGAGCAGTTCCGAAAGATCCAGGACGTCCGCCGTTTCGCGCACCTTTGCCGGTGCGCTCGCCGCTTCGCTGACTTCCCGGGTCTTGCCCTCGCGCACCTTTTTGTCGACGAGCGCCAGGATTTCCTCTCGGAACGTGTCGCGGTATTCGGCCGGATTCCATGGCGCGGTCATATCCTCAATCAATTTTTTGGCCATGTCGATCTCGCGCGCGGACACGCCTGCTTTTTTAGCGTCCACCGGTGGCAGCGCATCTTCTTCGATGCTCAGTACCTCGCCGCCCCAACGCAGCGTATTAAGCGCAAGCACGGGCCCTGCCGGAATAAGCGCAGCCAGATGCTGCTTGTTGTGCAGCACCACATTGGCAATGCCGATCTTCGACGTTTGCGCGAGCGCTTCGCGCAAAAGCGCATAGGCCTTCTTCCCCTGCCGCTCGGGCACGAGATAGTAGGGCGTATCGAGATACAGGAACGAAACCGAGTACGCCTCGACAAAAGCCACGATGTCGACCGTCTGTGTCGATTCAGGGCTCGCGGCACGAATTTCCTCATCGGCGAGCAGCACATAGTGCCCCTTTTCGTACTCGAAACCCCGCACGATGTTTTCGCGCTTCACCTCCTTGCCGGTGCGTTTGTTGATCTGCTTGTAGCCAACGGGATCGGCCGTCTCCTTGTCGATCAAATTGAAGCTGGTGCGCTCCGGCCGGGTGGCCGTCTGCAATTGCACGGGTACATTGACGAGCCCGAAACTGATCGCTCCTCTCCAAATTACGCGTGACATGGCAGCTCCTTCTGTTTAGCGCCTGTTCACGCAACAGGCCTTTGAACGGTAGTGCATGAAATGACACGCGGCGGCGGCCGTGAAACAAAAAAACGTCAGGACTTTGCGCTGTGCTGAGGCTTGCCTTTTTGCTTTGTCGAGGCAAATTCCTCGAGTTGCTTTTCGTTCATCGACTTGTGCATCGATTTCGACGCTCCCTTCAGCTCGCTAGCCTTGCGCTCCCCGCGCTTCGCCGCGAGTGCCGCACCGGCCGCCATTTGCTGCGCCTTCGATTTGGCTGGCATTTGATCCTCCTCCTGCAATGCGACATGCATGCCGTCAGCGATGGGCAGGCGTACTACGCGGCCGAACGTCCGGCGACCTGCTGTTCGCGGGCTGCGCATCGAGCGGCTCGACTTCCTTTGTCGGGTCGAAGTCCGCCCAGCGGCCGTGCTGCCAGCGTCCATGCGCACGCTCAACCTCGACGCTACCCGCCTCGCGCAGCACGCGAGCCGCTGCTTGCTGATTCTCAGGATTCACATGTACCGCGACCAGCACGCCTGATTCGCGCGATTCGTGAAACACAGCTTCGTCGGGCGCTTTCCCGCCACCGCGCGTATGCGTCACTGCGCCGATCAGTGATCCGAGATAAGCCCCCACCCCCGCGGCCACGGCCAGCAGCAGAAAGGGGGCTGAAAGCGCACTGAACAGCACAACACCCACCACTGCGCCAACCACTGCGCCGATCACGCCGCCCTTGCCCGCTCCGTATGAAGCGCGTGCCGCCTGCGGATCCGCGTATTCGTCGCCGCCCACGGCGAAGCGTGCGTGCTGGCCGCTCGGGTTGACAAAAAACAGCGTGACGTCCTCTTCAACAAAGCCGTTATCGAACAACCGGCGGGCCGCCGACTCCGCGTCCGAAAACGTCGTAAACCGGCCAGCGACAATGAGCGACATAACTGAACCTCCCTTACCTCCGCCCCCCGAAAATCATCGACGCAATCGTTTCGCAGTCCTGATTAACACGATGTCCTCCAACTTCCCTTCGAAAGCGCTCGCGGCCGGCACTACCGCCTCACGCCGCTCTCCCATGTTGCGCGAGCCGCTCGATGAGCGTCCGATTGAATGCCGGAATGTCGTCCGGCTTGCGACTCGTAATGAAGTTTTCGTCTTCCACGACCTCCTGGTCGACCCACGTCGCGCCTGCATTGCGCAAGTCATCTTGCAGGCTCGGCCAGCTCGTCATCGTGTGACCTTTGACGATCCCGGCCGAGATTGGCAACCACCCGCCATGGCAGATCACTGCGACTGGCTTATGCGCGCTATCGAACGCTCGAACAAAGGCTTGTGCTTCGGGTAGCGTACGAATCGCATCGCCGTTGACGACACCGCCCGGTAAAACGACGGCGTCATAGTTATCCGGACTCGCACGATCGAACGTGAGATCGACAGTCACCGTGCTGCCACGGTCAGTATGTCGGAAACCCTGGATAAAGCCGGGCTTCTTCGAGATGACGTGCACAGTCGCCCCGGCTTCCAATAACGCGCGCTTCGGCTCGATCAGTTCCGCTTCCTCGAAACCGTCCATCGCCAACATCGCGACCTTGCAACCTTCCAACTTCTTAGCCATGAATCCAACTCCTCGAATAGGTGAGCAGGCAGTCAACCAGTGCCCATTGAGCGCCCATCAGTAAAGAACAGCAAGGCACGCGCCCGCTTCAAACCGGTTTCGTCTTGTCCTCGAACCCCGCAAGCAGATCTGCCATGTCGTCGGCATGCTCTTCCTCCTGAGCCAGGATGGTCTCCATGACGCGGCGCGAGGTCGGGTCGTACTCGCCGAGGTATTCGACGATTTCGCGGTAACTGTCGATTGCCACGCGCTCGGCCACGAGGTCTTCCCTGATCATGTCAACGAGCGAAATGCCTTCGACATACTCGGCGTGACTGCGCATGAGCAGCCCCTCGGGCGAAAAGTTCGGTTCGCCGCCAAGCTGGACGATCCGCTCGGCCAAGAGATCGGCATGCTCAAGCTCTTGCCTCGAATGCTCGATGAACTCGTCGGCGACGCTTTTCGAATCGATGCCTTTGGCCATGAAGTAGTGCCGCCGATAACGCAGCGTGCAGACGATCTCCGTCGCAAGCGCATCGTTCAACAGCTTGAGGACAGTGTCGCGATCCGCCTTGTAGCCGGCCGTCACCGCGCCCTCCGTAATGTGCTCGCGCGCACGCCTGCGAATCTCCTGAACGTCGGTCAAGAATGGTTGATGAGCCATAGTTTTCTCCGTTTGTTGTGCTGACGAAATACCTAGCGCGTGCCGATTTCGAAACCGTCAGCATGCAATACAGCTAGCTCTGGCATTCCGCGTGCCAGGTCGCTCACCCGGCTCAAGCGGCGGCGAGGCATGAGGCATGGCAATTGCGGTTTTCAAGCTGGTACGAATAGCGCGAATTCTTATTGGATCGTTGTAGAAAGGAATACCGATGCCTCGTTCGTCAGAATTGCACCCATCGACCCGCCACGGCTCCCACTCTCCGCGTCGCCAGCGCGAGCAGACACGCGGCACCCAAAAGACGCCGCGCCGCTGGTCACACGAGGTGATGCAAAAAAGCGATGCGCTCGATCTCGAAAGCGGAATTTTCAAATCAGGCAACGCTGAGGAAATCGCGCAATCGCTCAAGCAATCGGCGCTCGCCAGCCAACGCCGTCGGGGCACGCCGTTTCAATCGGCCATGTCGATGTTGAACTTTTACGTGAACCGCGCCGGCAAGAACCTGCCGAAATCACGCCGTCGCGTGCTCGAAAACGCGAAGGGAAAGCTGCGCGAGGCGTTCGGCCGCTCTCGATGAGCCACGGCCATTTCGCCCGTACGCCGCCCACCGCATGCACGAAGCCATCTGGTTCCTGATCGTCGGCGGCCTTTGTGTCGGGATGGGCGTCGCGAGTTCGTTCCTCAAGCCGTTGCCCGTGACGGGCGCAATGCTCTATCTCGCGGCGGGCTTCGCACTTGGCCCCGACGGGGCCGGAATGCTCTCGCTCGACATCATTCATGATGCCCACCTCGTGCGTGTGCTAAGTGAAGTTGCGCTGCTCGTCTCGTTGTTTGCCATCGGGTTGCGTTTGCGTCTGCCGATATCGGACAAACGCTGGGCGCTGCCACTGAGACTCGGCGTGCTCGGTATGATTGTCACGGTACCGATGATTGCGTTGGTCGGCGCATGGGGGGGCGGCCTAGCATGGGGCTCCGCGTTTCTTCTCGCCGCGATGCTCGCCCCGACGGACCCGGTCTTGGCGCACGACGTGCAGGTGCGTGATGCCAACGACCAGGATATCGTCCGCTTCGCGCTATCCGGTGAGGGTGGGCTCAACGACGGGATCGCACAGCCGTTTGTAATCGTCGCCTTGATGGTCTGTACCGGTGAGCTCATCGATCCACGCTCGACGCCACTTCTGGCACTCGCCGGCGCGACGGCATGGGGCATCGCGGGCGGAATCGCCATAGGGGCAGCGCTAGGCTTTGCGACAACGCACACCGTAACGTGGCTGCGTACGCACCATGCACAGGCACTCGGGTTGGAAGGATTTTTCGCGTTGGGGCTGATCGGTCTTTCGTACGGCGCGGCGCAGCTGACACACGCGTATGGTTTTCTTGCCGCGTTCGCGGCCGGCGTCGCCATGCGACGCGTCGAGCATCGTGCGACGGGCGAGCGCTCGCCGCAGGACGCGATCGGCGTACTGGATCCAACTGACCCGTCCGCGACGGCAGCGCATCCTGACAAGGCGCACGCCTACATCGCCGAGACCGTGCTCCGCTTTACTGTTGAAATCGAACGAATCGCCGAGATGGCAATGATGATCGTCGTGGGCAATCTCCTCGCCACACTGGACGCTCCACTTTTTACGTGGAAAGGTGTTGGACTGGCACTTGTCTTGTTTCTCGTCGTGCGACCGTCAGCGGTCGAATTATCTCTGCTCGGATCGCCCGTTCCACCCAGAGCACGCAGACTCATGAGCTGGTTCGGTATTCGTGGTGTAGGCACAATCTACTACCTTGCCGACGCCCTCGAGAAAAATCACAGCGAACAAGTGCGAGCGCTCGCACCGCTCGCGCTCGCCGTCGTCACAGCCTCTGTTTTTGTGCACGGCGTTTCGGCAACGCCACTCATGAATCGGTATCGACGCTCTCGCATGAAGCACGAGGCCAGACGCAGCTGATTGTTCACTGGTTTGAGAGGTACTCGTAGCGTACGGAGTTCGACGAATCGCCCAGTTGCCTCGTCAGTTCGCATGAGGCCAACTGTCTCGAACGAGCTGGCCATCGGTGGCCCTCTCGAGAACGCGCAGCATCAACTGCGGTGTAAGGGGTTTCGCACAGTGCGCGTCGAACCCCGCCTCTCTCGCGCGCTGCCGGTCGAGCGACGACGCATAGCCGCTGCAAGCGATGAGCAAGATATGCGCTGTGCTCGAGTCAGCGCGCAAGCGGCGGGCTAGCTCAAGCCCATCCATGCCAGGCATCGCGATATCGAGCAGCGCCGCGAACGGTTGCCAGTCCCGAGCCATTGTGCAAGCTTCGAGTGGGTCGCTGGTCGCGCGGCATTCGAAACCGTCGGCGTCGAGCAAAAGTTGCAATGCCTCGGCCGCGTCATGATAGTCGTCGACAACCAGCACGCGGCGATGGTCGACCATCGCCGGCTTGAACGTTCCCCACAGCACCACGTCTTCATTGGCATCGCCTTCGCGAGGGTCGTTCACATGCAGCTCCCGTTGTAGCCGTTACCGGCAACGGTTTATTGCGATGCAAAATGCGAACCCGCCTGATCAGGTACAAAAAAGCATGCGCATTGCTGTCCGTTCTGGCAGGATAAACGTCGGGTCCGCACGTTTGACCCAGTACGGGACGCTGCATTTCGGTGAAGCAGATCAAAAAAGGAACACGCGATGAGAGCCTCTACTGCGGCATCGCATCTCGCGCTCTCCACCCTGCTGAGCGCATCGTTGCTGCCAACGCCGGCGGCAGCGCAGACCCCTTCTCCGCTCGCGGAATGGCAATTTTCGGCCGGCATCATGCTCGAGCAAATGTTTACGCCGAACATGCCCACGTGGCGAATCCGCCTCGGCCCCGGAGTCGTCTTCCAGCCACGTTACGACGGTGCCGACAGCTATCACGTGATAGCCGGACCCAGCATCGACATCCGTTACCGCGACCGCTACTTTCTTTCCACCGGCGAGGGGCTCGGGGTCAACCTGCTGACCGGCCCGAATTGGCGCGCAGGCTTCACGGTTTCCTATGAACTCGGCAGGAGGTCGGCGGACGATCCCGATCATCTGCACGGGCTGAACAACATCAATCCCGCGCCGTCGGCCCATCTGTTCGGCGAATACGTCATTTCCAAGTCGTTCCCACTCGTCATCCGTGCTGACCTGCTTCGTGACGTCGGCGGCGACAACGGCTGGATTGGCGATTTGGGTGCTTACATGCCGATGCCCGGCAGCTCTGAGAAATTTGCGTGGTTCGCGGGCCCGACGTTGACGTTCGCCGACTCGCGCTACATGAATAGCTGGTTCGGCATCACGCCGGCAGAAGCAGTAACTTCGGGACGCGCAGCCTATAGCGCGTCCGCAGGCATGAAATCGTTCGGCTTCGGCATCGCGGCAACGTGGATCCCAGCCAAGCACTGGTTCGTGAGCGGCAACGTGGCATTCCAGCAACTCGTTGGCTCCGCAGCGAAGAGCCCGATTACCCAAAGCGCCGGCTCTGGTGTGATAGAAGTTTCAGTCGACTATCAGTTCTGATTGCCGCCGCCGAAACTTCGCTAACCGCGTACGCAGACGACCAGGGCCGCTCGTCGGGATCACTGCCGCCGCACTGTCTGCGTTACGGGAGCCAAGGCGATGAAGGCCATACAGGCAGGGTTTTTGCATCCGGCTATCTATCGAAATGCGCGAGGCATGTGCCGTGCAGGATAGAACAGACAGTAAAACGGACGAGCGAGAACGTGCCGTGGGCGCAGGCTCGATAAACGCCGTGTCGATCAGCGTGGCGGTGCCATGACCTTTTTTCTCGTCGCGCTGAACATCGCCGGCTTTCTTTTGGAAAGTGCCTTTGCGAAGCCCATGATCGAGGCTTTTGCATTGTGGCCACCCGAATCAGTCAGCGTGCCCCGTGCATCGCCATTTCACCTCTGGCAGATCGGCACCTACAGCTTGCTGCACGCAAACTTGGCTCACCTGTTCTTCAACATGTTCGGGCTTTATATGTTCGGCCGTGACGTGGAACTGGCGCTCGGACGCATGAGGTTACTCGCACTCTACGCGGCAAGCGTCATCGCTGGTGCCCTCGTGCAACTCGCTGTGCTGCTCGCATCACCGCCCGCCGGTTACCCGACTGTCGGTGCATCCGCGGGCGTCTTTGGCTTGCTTGTGACTTATGCCGTGCTGTTTCCGCGACGTCGGGTCGTCTTGCTGTTTCCCCCTATACCAATGCCGGCATGGCTATTTGCGACAGGCTATGCGGCAGCCGAACTGTTGCTTGGCGTAAGGGCCGGGACGAGCAGCATCGCGCACTTGGCGCATCTGGGCGGCATGCTCGGCGCACTCATCTGTCTCCTTCTGTGGCCACGGCAGCCAATCGATCCGCGACGTTTCAATTGATTAGCTTTCCCGAATCCACGAAGAGCCTCACAGTGATGTGCCGTCGTTGATTTGCGGCAATGAGAGCGGGAGCCGGCGCGCATATCCGTTGGCGAATGTGCGCGCCGGACACAATAGAGGCGGTTATCGGGGATATCTGCCAATCGACGTACCTGCTATAAGAGGTTGCGCATTCGCGCCGCGCAGCACGTCGGGCTACGCC
Organism: Trinickia sp.; assembly: GCF_035492435.1. Taxonomy (GTDB): domain Bacteria; phylum Pseudomonadota; class Gammaproteobacteria; order Burkholderiales; family Burkholderiaceae; genus Trinickia. Next base: position 10,982 of record NZ_DATJJF010000104.1, on the reverse strand, counting down.
ACGCACTGGGGCTGGCGCATGGCCCGAATGCAGTATGCGGGACGTGCCCCGTGCGCCGTCATGCTGAGACCGTAAGTCGAATACGGTGCATTCGCGATGGCACGAATGCAATAGGCCGCTGACGATGTGCCCTCGGCCATGGGGCGAATGCAATACGCAGTTGACGAAACCTGTGTCATCGGTCGAATGCAATAGGCCGAAGCCGACGATTCCGTTGCCGAACGGATGCAGTAGGCAGCAGCCGATGAATAATCCACCTCCGAGCGAATGCAATAGGCAGCATTGGATGAATCAACCGTCGACCGGATGCAATACGCTGGCGCCTGCGCCGCCTCACCAAACTCGCGCATGAAAAGCGCATGACTGCGATGTGCGGCCTCTTGCAGCCGCGCCTCGTCCTCGGGGCCGTCGATGCCGATATACGGGTCGTGATGCATGAAATGGCCGAAGATCCGCTCGCAATCGGCGCCATAGCGCTGTGTGTCGAGAATGTGCATATGCCAGAACTCGTCGACTTCCTCACTCGGTACGACCGGCTCCTCCGGATACTTGGCGGCCACTTTCAGAAACTGCCGATAGCCTGCTTCGGCGCGCGCCACGGCCTGCGCCGTCATCTTGCCATGATGCCGGTGCAGCAACTTCGCCTTGATTCTTTCGAAGTCGAGCGCATCGATCTCGCGCCACATGGCGGCGACGTCATGTCCACGCTGTTGCATGGTGGTTCTCCGTCTCAGGTGTAATACGAACGTCCGGGATTGGCACCGGGTTTGTCCGCGGGGGAGGATTGCGACGGCCTGTCGCAATCCGGGTGGATCGGCCGATCGAGAAAGACCCTCATGTCGCCGGCGCCTATGGGACGGCTGAAGAAATACCCCTGTACTTCATCGCAGCCTTCCTCGCGCAAAAAGTCGATATGCGCTTGTGTTTCGACACCTTCGGCAATGACCGTCAAGCCGAGACTGTGACCAAGCGCAATGACGGCGCTTGTAATCTGGGCATCGCTATGGCTTTCCGGCAAATGACGAATAAATGACCGATCGATCTTGACGGTGTCGATCGGAAAGCGATTCAGATAGGCGAGCGAGGAGTAACCCGTGCCGAAGTCGTCGATCGACAAGCGCACCCCCGTCTTCTTGATATCCGCAAGCCATCTCACTGCCTGCTCGGGATGACGCATGACCATGCTTTCCGTCAACTCGAGTTCCAGCAAGTTGCCAGGCAGACGTGCGTCCTTCAGCGCCTCGAGAATCGTGTCTTGCAAGCACGAGTCCGCGAACTGCCGCGCGGAGAGATTCACGGCCACCTGAATGTCGCCAACGCCGCTCTCGCGCCATTGCGCTGCCTGACGGCAAGCCTCGCGTAACACCCAGGCGCCGATCGGCACGATGTCCCCCGTTTCCTCGGCCAGCGGTATGAAATCGCTTGGCATCACGTGCCCGAGGGTGGGACTGTTCCAGCGAATGAGCGCTTCGACGCCGGTGCATTGGTTGGTTCTCAAATCCACCCGGGGCTGGTAGAACAATACAAATTCGTCGTTTTGCAAAGCCTGCCGCATGCATGCCTCCATCTGCACACGCCGCTGCAACGACATGCTCATCTGGCGCATGTACATCTGGTAGGTATTCTTGCCACGCTGCTTCGCGCCATACATCGCAATGTCTGCGTTCTTCAGCAACGTCTGCGCGTCGCGCCCATCTGTGGGGAACGCGCTCACACCAATGCTCGCACTCACTTGCAGCTGCATGCCGCTCACTACCACTGGATGCGCCAGCGCCGCCTGTATGCGGTCTATCGATGCGAACACGTCCGCTGGCCCGTCTCGACGATCCGTTAGGAGTACGATGAATTCATCGCCCCCAAGCCGCGCGATCATATCCGCTTCCGGCACACGACTATTGAGCCTGTCAGCCACGGCGCGCAAGAGCTGATCTCCAACGTTGTGCCCAAGCGAGTCGTTGATATCCTTGAACCGATCGAGATCGATGAAGAGAACGTAGAGTGTCAATTTATCGGCATCGGCGCGCGCCAAGGCATCCTCGAGATGCACCTTGAACATGAGACGGTTCGGGAGACCGGTCAAGACATCGTGATTGGCGAGGAACTGCAAGTTGTTTTCAGCCCTACGCCGCTGCATAAAATGGCTCATCTGACTCGCAATCGATTGCGCCATCACGAGCGCCTGAGGCTCAGCATGGCGCCGTTCGCACGCATAGAATTCGGCCACTCCGAGCACTTCGGTGCCCGTGCGCAGCGGGAATGAAAACGCCGTGCAGATTCTGCCTTCGCCGAACCATGAGAAAGCGTCCCGTTCGACGGCCCACCGCGGTAACGCAGGTACGGTTTCTTCGGCCAGCACATCGAGACTGCGCGCGCGTAAGCGCGGCTTTAGCGTACCAACGGAGGTCGAATAAAAAGGTTGCAGCCGTTGCTCGTGCCCAGCCTGCGTTGGCCAGAACGCGCCCGCATCCCAGTCCATGCCTTTCGTCAGCAGTGCAATCAACTCCGCAAACACATCAGATTCGTTCGTAGCAGTAGCGAGCTTGAGCGTAAACGCATGCTCGAGTTCACGCGCGCGGTCGATCGACTTTTGCTTGGTGATTTCGAGAGCCGTGCCGCGCAATCCTGTGCCACCCTGTGCCGCGCATGCATGACCGATAATGCGGAGCCACCCTGGCCTGCCTCGCATCGAACGATAGCGGCATTCGAGCTCGAACGGTTCCCGGGATTCGAGCGTGAGTTGCAAATGGCGCCATAGCACGCGGCGATCGGATCGCTCGATCGCGCGCAGTAGCATCCGCAGTGTCGAAGCGCCAGTCCGCCTCCCAAGCAGACGTGCCATCTCGTGCGAAACGTGTACGGTGCCGTCGCTCAGATCGACTCGCCAATCGCCAAGTCGTGCGATGCGCTGCGCCTCAGCGAGCGCCCGCTCACTCTCACGCAAGTCGGCCGTCATGACATCGGCCACCTTCACTGCGCGCGAACGCGAACTCGACAACGCATACGTCAATCCCGCCAGCAGCAAACTGATAAGGAATCCTGACCATATTGCCAAGTTAGGCAGATAGCGCTGCGAACCCATCAGGACTGCCGGATCTGCCGAGAACGCGATCACCCATAGCCTTCCAGCGAAAAGCTGTGTTGCGAGCCGATTCAATCGAGGTAGTCTTGCTGACGCCCCGCCCCAGGCATGACCGCCTTCGCGAACGCCAGCGCCCGACGCGGATGCGGCGACAGATGCCCCTACGACGCTGTCGTATAGCAAGTTTTCCGGCGAGGGATCGGTTTCCTGAGAATGGACACTGCCGACATCGTAGATGCGATAGTTCATGACACGCAGCGTCTCGGCGCTAAGAAGCCCCGCCATCATGTCGTTAATGCGAATGCCAGCGCCCACTGAGCCCACATAGGCTCGACGGCGTTCGTCGACCGTCACCGTCGGCATGCCCCTCAGATAGACGGGTAGACGCATGGCGAGGCCGACGTATCGCGCACCGCGCTCAGCATAGAGACGGCGTCCGCTGCTGACCGCTTCGCCCGAATCCCGCAGTGCTTGCACTGCGTCACCCCGCCCTGGCATGGCTTCGAGATCGATGCCAATGGTGGACGCATTCGATTCGAGCGGCTCCGCGTAGGTCAATATTTCGTGGGTAGATTGCCGGGACGGGGGGCGAACTGAAAACTGCACGCCCGCGCTTTTCAGCTTTACGTCGACACGCTGCCGAGCAACGAACGCGGCAAGGTCCCGATCATGCACGTAGTACGCGCAATTCAGAGTCTGAAAGCCCGGGTAACGCCCGGGCAAATCAAGGCCCAACACGAAGTCGCGAAACTCGTCACGTGTTACTTGAGAATCGGCGCTCATCAAGGCGCGCATCGTGACAAGCACATCCGAGTAGAGACGCACGCGCGTGGCGATTTGCTGTTCGACGCTGCGCGAGTCGTTGTCGAAACGCAACCTCGCCTCACGCTGGACGAGTGCGGCGAGCAGCCCGTGAACTACGAACGTAGCGGCGAGCCCGAGCAACAGCACGCCTAACGCCCACCCCATCGCATAGCGTTCACGGCAAAAACGTCGCACACGATCGAATTTTTCGCGCACCACCCTCTCCAGGCGATGCCGAACAGCATCGCGCCGCGAACCGTTAACCGAACCCCTCCACGCTTGTGCGCGGCACTGCAGCCATCACGTTAGCTGCTGTCGTTTTGTTAGGAGAATAACGTTTTGCCTTACCGATTCAACGGACGAAAACCCTATCGAAACAAACCCCAACAGTCGTATGAAGTAAACCATCGGTTATTTAAAGCGCTAATTCATTGCAAAACTAATTATGCGGTCGAGCCGCACCCCAGCCTGAGGCCGATGCTGAAAAGTTGCTTAGCTGATTCAGCGGATTTAAAACGTATGCCGTAACCCAAGCGAGAGGACGGTCTGCCTGCTCGACGACGATGCAGGAAGCGTGAACAATTGCGCCTGAACACCGGCGCTGGCACGCAAGTTGACAAGATTCAAATACACGTCGGTTCGCTTGGAGAGCAAGTAGTCAGCGCCCGCGACAAACTGATTCCAGCCCATGCCTGCCAGCGTTGAACGAGCATAGCTGCCTGCTACCGAAAACGCAGCCGTGATCAAATACTTTACGCCGGCCTCCATGATATGCAGCGACGCTCGCTCGCCGTTCTGCTCTAGTTCGACCATCGTAAAGAGCGCATGCAAAAGCGCCGGACCTGCTTGATAACTGGCACCGAAGCCAGAGCCTGTGAGTTTGTCGAAGGTTTGAAAGCGCGGCAGTAGCCCAAGCGACGAGGTTCCGACTAGCGGGGCACCGAGCACCGTTGTGCCGATGCCGAAAGCGGCCGTGAAATCATGAATCTGGACGTAGGCGGCACCGGCTTTGAAATCACCAGCATGATATGACGCGCCGAAACCAAAGGCGCTATGCGACGAAAGGCTTCCAGGTTGGCCGCCGAACGCATACAGCGCACCAAGCTGCACGCCAGAAAATTCCGGTGTGACATAGCGCACGGCATTATCGATGCGTTCAGCGCCGAGACGGTCGAGATCGCCGAGATGGAAGGCGAACACGGACGGCGTCAGCATCCCCGAAGAAAAGCCGGCGAGATTGGTCGTCATGAAATCGTATTGGCGGCCGAGCGTTAGCGTGCCGAAACGATTGCTCTGCAAGCCCACAAAGGCTTGCCGTCCAAATTCCAACCCACCTTGGGAGAACCGGCCGTCATTGAGGGTGAAGCCGTTTTCCAACCGGAATATCGCGCGGTTGCCGCCGCCGAGGTCCTCGCTGCCGCGCAATCCCCAACGATTGGATTGTGCCACCCCGCTTGTTTGAGACCAGACATGAGCGCCCGCGACATTGGTGACGTACGCCAAGCCGCCGTCGACGATGCCGTAGATCTGCATGAGATTGTCCGCTCGGGCACTGCCAGCCAATGCGCAAAGCATGGCGCAAACTGTCCAGCGTTTCATGACTTCCCCCAGTGGCGCGGCTCTCTTTGGTATTCGGGCAGAGCGGCGCTGTCTTCGTGTCGGGGATGGTCCGGTGCAAGCCTAGTCGGTCCCAACCGTCACCCAAACTGACAATAGTCAAAAAGTCAGACTTTTTAAACTACTGGGAACGGTCTCAGCTAAAAAGGAACAGTTTTTCCACGAAGAAAATGCGGGAAGAATGTTTGCCACCGCAAGGCGATCTCGGCCGGCGCGCATTGAGCTTGGGTCTCGCCCTAGCATCCGCGCAGCAGCCGCCGAAACTCAGGCAGAACGGTGCTCAAAAGCCATAAAGAGGCGTCACCTCAGGCGCGAAGTGATTCGCTCAGATCATCGACGCTGAAGGGCTTGTGGATCGCACGCCAGCCGAAAGGCAGCGAGTCGTCGAGCTCGATCGGATCCCCTGATGCGAAAACAATGCGCAAGTTGCCATGCACCCGGGTGGCGCGGTGTGCGAGCTCGACTCCCGTCATATCAGGCAGGTGCATATCGGTAAGCAGAACATCGAAGCGTTCGCCCTCAAGCATCTCGAGTGCCTCGTGCGCACTGATCGCCGTGTGCGGGTCATGACCGAGCATGCGCACGATTTCCGTGACCGCATCCAGCGAACCCGGATCGTCGTCAACAACCAGAATGTGGCGCGATGGTGCTTGTGCAGAGGAAGATTGTGCCCCTGCGGTAACCTCGGTCGTCGTGAGCACCGCAGGATGCGGCCTGTTCACCGCGCCCAGCACATCGCGAATTTTACGTGCGAGCTCCTCGCGGCCGTAAGGCTTGGAAAGCAGTTCAACGCCGGGGTCGAGGCGCCCGCCATGCACGATGGCATTTTGCGTGTACCCCGACGTAAACAGCACCTTCAGTTCAGGCCTGAGCGACTGCGCCCGACGAGCCATCTCAGCACTGCTCAGCGAGCCAGGCATCACGACATCGGTCAACAACAGGTCAATATGCGCGCCGCTCCGAAGGATTATCATCGCCGCAAGCGGGCCATCGGCGCACAACACCGTGTATCCAAGTCCGGAAAGCATTTCGACGACGGTTGCCTGCACCGTGCGATCGTCTTCGACGACAAGCACGGTCTCATTGCCGGCCGTCGCCGTCGAGTTGTGCGTAGCAAGCACAGGCTCCGCTTCGGCCTCGAGCGCACGCGGCAAATACACCTTGATCGTCGTGCCGTGCCCCACTTCACTGTAAATCCTGATGTGCCCGCCGCTCTGCTTGACAAAACCATACGCCATGCTGAGCCCGAGACCGGTGCCGCTGCCCTCTGGCTTGGTGGTGAAGAACGGTTCAAATGCCCGATCGATGATGTCCTGCGTCATGCCCGCGCCCGTATCGGTGACTGCCAGCATGACGTATTGTCCGGCACTCAAATCGGTGAGTGCCGCGACATACCGATCATCGAGGACCGCGTTGGCGAGCTCGAGCGTGAGCTTGCCTCCCCGCGGCATCGCATCGCGCGCGTTGATCGCCAGATTCAGGATCACGTTTTCGAGCTGATGCGCGTCCACGAGCGTATTCCACAAATCGTCTCCGATCATCGTTTCAAGGTGAACGCGTTCCCCGAGCGTCCGACGCAGCATGTCATCCATCGCGGCCACAGCACGCGACAAATTCACGACACTCGGTTGCAACGGCTGCCTGCGGCCGAACGCCAACAACTGCGATGCCAGCTTGGCTCCTCGCGCCAGCGCTTCGAGCGCATTGCCAATGCGCTGCCCGCACCACTCATCAACCTTGTATTGGTTTTGCAGCAGCTCGAGGTTGCCGCGGATCACCTGCAACACGTTATTGAAGTCGTGAGCGACACCGCCGGTCAGCTTGCCGATCGCCTCCATCTTTTGCGACTGAAAAAGCTCCGCGCGCGTCTGCTCAAGCTGTTCGGCCGCGCGCCGCCGCTCGGTGATGTCGCGCGTCACCTTCGCGAATCCGATGAGATTGCCATCGTCATCATGAATTGCATCGATCACCACGTGGGCAAAAAAACGGCTGCCGTCGCGCCGCACGCGCCAGCCCTCAGCCTCGAAGCGGCCTTCCCGTGCAGCCGTGGCAAGACCGACTTGCGGCACACCGGCCTCGCGGTCTTCGGGCGTATAAAAGCGTGAAAAATGAGAGCCGATGATTTCTTCGGCGGTGTAGCCCTTAATGCGGCGTGCTCCCGGATTCCAGTTCGTCACATACCCTTGTGGCGAGAGCATGAATATCGCGTAATCGGTCACGCCTTGAACGAGCAGACGGAAACGTCGCTCGCTTTCGATCGCCGCTTCGTGTGCGGCGCGCTTATCGCTGACATCGCGCACCACTTGCACGAATCCGATCATCTCGCCGTCGGGCCCGTGGAGCCGGGTGAATACGGCATTGGCCCAAAACGTGGAGCCATCCCGACGCAGACGCCAACCTTCGGCCTCATGACGACCGTGCATGCGCGCGGCCTGCAATGCCGCCTGCGGTACGCCCGCCGCGCGGTCGGCTTCCGTGTACAAATGAGAGAAATGCTGGCCGATGACTTCCTCGGGCCGGTAGCGATGAATATGCTCGCCGCCCGCGTTCCAACTCAAGATCGCGCCGCTCGAGCTCAGCAGCGAAATGCAATAGTCGGTTGTCGCTTTCTCCCAGATGGAAAGCCATTCCCCGTCGGCCGGCACGCTTGGCAGGACACCCGACACTTGACCTCCCGATAACAGCTGCACTGCTGCCAACGATGCTTGTGGCACGACTCCTTTCGGCCAGACAAATGGGCCGAAACAAAATGCCCCCTATCCGCCGAACAATACAGGCAAGGCCACGCAGCGCGAGTTAAGTGTGAGAACTCTTTCGGAAGATACTACGGCAACACGCGAAAGTACGGGTCCGTTACATATTCGCGGTCTCGGATAAGCCAAGCCCGTAATTGGCCGTGCGACACGCAGCCTTCTTGGTGCCCTCGCATTCGCGACGCCGGCCACGTTGCCGTCGGCCGGTGTGGCGTGTGCGCGCCGTCGAATGGCAAAGACACAAGCGCTCGTTACGCCGCGCGTCCAACGCCTTTCGATGGCGTAAAGAGCCGCAGTCCGCTTGCAACGCACCCCGCACCGGCGAAAACCGCTCCGCACGCCAGTGCGAGCGTCGGCCCATGACGTCCTGCGATACCGAAGCAAAGCGCCACCAAGGCGGCACCCGTCGTCTGTCCAAGGAGCCGAGCGGTGCCGATAATCCCACTTGCGCCGCCACTACGCTCGGGCGGCGCGCTTGACATGATGGCTTTCAGATTAGGCGATTGAAAAAAACCAAACCCCGCGCCGCATATCGCCATCCTGATGGCGATCGTATTGACGGTCGGATGAGCCGGCAGGAGCGCAAGCGACGCCATGCCGACACCGAGCACAGCTAGCCCGATCGCGCCCAGAAGACCCGGCGAATACCGATCCGACAGCTTCCCGGCGAATGGCGCGGCCAGCGCGACGACCACGGGCCAAGGTGTCATTAAAAAGCCGGTTTCGACTTGACTGCGATGCAATACGTCCTCGAAGAAAAACGGCAGCGATACAAAGGCAAGCCCTTGCGCCGCAAACGAGCAAACCGCAGTGAGGGCCGACAGCGCAAACACCGGCCGCGCGAACAAATCGATCGGCAGCATCGGCGCGGGATGGCCCGCTTGGCGGCGCACGAGCAGAATGCCGAAGACCACTGCAATCGCAGCAGCAGCCAAGACGTGCAATGCCGGCTCGCGCTGCGCCGCTTCACCGAGAGCGAAGATCAGCGAAGCGAAGGCGATGACGTTCAACAAAGCGGCCACCGGATCGAAGCTATGCGCGCCGCGTTTTGTCTGTGGCAACGCAGGCAGCGCGAATGCGAGCGCGATGATGCCGAGCGGTACATTGATCGCGAAGAGCCACGGCCATGCGCCCATCGAAAGAATGATAGAAGCAGCCGTTGGTCCGATGGCCAGAGACACACCCACCGTCAGTGCATTCAAACCCATGCCTTGCCCAAGTCGCTCTGGCGGGTACAGGTGGCGGATGAGCGCCGTGTTGACGCTCATGATCGCGCTTGCGCCGAAGCCTTGCAAAATGCGAGCCGCCGTAAGCATGGGCAGCGTGGATACAACCGAACAGGCCAGAGATGCGACCGTAAAGACCGCCAAACCGCCAATGTAGATGCGTCGGTGCCCGACGATATCGCCCAGCGCGGCGAACGGCAGCATCGTTGCGACAATGGCGAGTTGGTAAGCGTTGATGATCCACACCGATGCCGCGGGTGCCGCGTGCAGATCGGCGGCAATGGCGGGCAAAGCCGTGTTTGCGATGGCCGTATCGAGCGTCGCAAGCGCGACGGCCAAAAGTACCGCGGCCATGCCGCGACGGCTTTTGCCCGACATGGATGAATGGACCGCGGATGTGCTGGCGTCGGAAGCGGAGGTATCGGACAACGGGTAACTCGTCGATGGTTTGCCGGCCCGGACGTGCCCGACGAATCAGACCTCATCGAATTCGGCAACCGGCGTTTTTTTCAAAATGCTTTCTGTCGGCGTGCCAACGGCAAAACGCGGCGACCGCGCGATTGTTGCAGAATTTCGTGAGGTGCGCAGCGTCGCCTTATTCACGGCTCTTTTATCGAACCCGTCACAAGCCGGTAATGGTCAGCAAAGCGCCGCCTCTTCCGCCTCTTCCTCCTCGTGCTGCAGCGGATCAGCCATTGGCCTTGTCGCGTTTATGGGCGCGTCGCTCACCGTGTTGATCCATTCACGGTCAAAGTGCTTTACGAGGTGACTGATGAAACTGCGAATTTTCCCGTTAGCGGCGCGATGGCGCGGGTAGGTCACGTTCATCTCGAAGTGCGGCAACTGATAGTCCGGCAATACCTGCACAAGGTCACCGCGTATTATCTCGTCGGCGACCATGTACGCCGGCAAAATGGCGATGCCTAGACCACACAGCGCGAACTGATGGAGCATTGGCGGGTTGTTCGTTACAAGAATACTCGTTGGGCTCGCCTGTATTTTGTCAGCGATGCTCGTGAATACGTAACGGTCCGCGGACTCCGAAGACAAACTCAGGCAGGCGTGCTCGGCGAGCTCAACGGGATGCGTTGGCACCCCGTGCTTATCGAGATAGCTCGGGGTTGCGCACACAACTCGGGGGCAACTCACAAGTCGCTGCGTCACCGCGCTTTCGCTGGCTGTCTGCAGCGCAATGCCGATGTCAACCCCTTCCTCTGCGGGGTCCACGCTGTCATCGACGAAGAAAAGGTGCGGTACGACTTTCGGGTGTTGCGTCACGTACGACTGAACCGCGGGCAAAACCGCTTTCACGTCGAGGCTGACGGATGCGGCGATCCTGAGTTCACCGGAAAATTCGCCACTGCCTGTCGCGACGGACTGATCCAGTTGCTGAATGTCATCCAGGATCTGCCGCGCACGCTCGAGATAAAGGCTTCCAGCTTCCGTTAGCGACACACTGCGCGTCGTGCGGTTGAGCAGACGTGTGTCGAGCCGGTCTTCAAG